>CALCXL010000072.1 GCA_937907595.1 uncultured Pseudomonadota bacterium | reverse complement strand
CGGTCGGCTTCGCCGCGGAGACCAGCCGGCGCCTGCCCGGCGAGTCGGAGCCCGTGGGACCGCTGTGGGTGCTCGCGTCGGTCGTGTTCAGCGAGGGCGACGTGGGCGACCTGCTGTTGGACTACCGGAACCCCGTGGCGTTGGGCCGCCGGTTCCAGGGCTTTGAGGAGGTGACGGCGACGGCCGCCGACGGGAGCGCGACCGCGACGACCTTCCTCGTCGGTCCCTCGACCGCTGACCTCGCCGGGATGGTCGCCCAGGTCGAGACCCGCGCCCCCGACGGTTCCACGCTGTCCCTCTCCGAGACGACGTGGGAGCAGAGCGCGCTGCCGGCGGGGCGGGTGCGGGTGCGCGCCACCGCCAACCTTCAGACACTGTTCGGCACGGGCGCCAAGACGTCCAGCGGATGGACCGCCACCCACGATGCCCTCGGTCGGCCCGAGCGGCGGGCCCGGATCGACGCCGACGGCCAGGTGAGGAGCACGTCCATCCGTCGCTACACGACATCGCCCCACCCAGCTCGCCCTCACCTCGATGTCGATCTCCTGGACTCGCTGGATGTCTACGGCCCCACGACCCGCCTGGACTCGATGGAGTTCGACTTCGATCCGGCGACAGGGGACCTGCTGCAGCGGCGCAGGTTCCTCGACACGGACCAGGCCCTGCACGCCGAGGGCTGGATCTACGATCGCTACGGCTACCCGACCGACTACACCGACGTCGCCGGAGCGCTCACCACGGTCCGCTGGTCGCCCGACTACCTGAGGGTGGAGGCCTCGACCGAGGTCTCCTGGCCGAGCGGCGGTGCACCCCCGCCGGGTGTCCCGCTCCCGCTCCCCGTCCAGCACGTGCAGGTGGCAACATTCGATGCTGCGACGGGGACCACGCTGCGGATGGAGCGCCGCAACGGCTCGTATCTGGTCTCCGCAGCTCGCCAGCGCCTGGATCCCTTCGGGCGGGTGGAGGCGACCTCGATCCTCTCCCCCGACGGCAGCGCGTGGCTCGACAGCACGGAGGTGGAATGGGCCCCCGACCACTCGTGGCGTGAGGTGAGGGAGCGCCGGTTCGACGAGAACAACAACCCCGCGGGGGTGGTGCGGTCGCGCGAGTACCTGGACCCCTTCGGGCGAACCGTGCAGGTGAGGGCGACGGCGGACGACAACAACAGCGCCTCGGTGCGCTGGGTGGAGCGGGACGCGATCGGACGAGTGGTGCGCAGGTCCTTCCCGATCATCGAGCCGGGCTTCGCGCGCACCGCGTGGGGTGCCGGGCTGGCCAGCGAGCTCGCCTACGGCGCCGACGGTCGCACGCTGACGGCCTGGACGTCGGGCGTGTCGGCGGCCGATCCCGACGATCGGAGCATCCGCCGCTGGGATGTGCCGGTCCCCGGCGAGGTGGTCATCGCCCGAGCGCAGCGGCACTCCGCCACGGTGGATGCCTGGGACGAGGTGTGGCTCGATGCCGCAGGACGCGTCGACCGGCTGGTGGACCCCGAGGGCAACGAGACGAGCTACGCCTACGACGAGGCGGGCCGCCTGGTCACAACCTGGGACGCCGCGGGCAACGCCACCTGGGTCGGCTACGACAGCTGGGGCAGGCGCACCTGGCTCGCTGACCCGGACGTCTCCCAGTGCACCGGCGCAGCGCCCTACGACCCCCGCGACTGCCCGATGACCTTCCGCTGGAACGTGAACGGCACGCTGGCCGCTCAGGAAGACGCCATGGGGCGCCGCCAGGAATGGGGGCACGACGAGCTCGGCCGCGTGGGGTGGGCGTCCAGCGAGTGCGGCACCGCGCCGGCGTCACTCTGCGGCCCGCAGGACGAGGAGAACAGCTTCTACTTCTACGACGGCTTCGGCACCGAGCCGGGGCATGGCCCGTGGGAGCTGGGCGGGTTGACGCACGTGATCGACCCGAGCGGCTGGACCGACTGGCGCCGCGACCGATGGGGTCGGGTGCTGGACGAGGCGCGCGTGATCGGCAACTCCCGCTTCGAGACATCGGTCTCGCTGGACAGCTGGGGCCTGGTGCACGATGCGTGGGCGTCGGCGCTGGGCACAGCCTTCGAGCCGCTGCACTACGAGTACGACAGCACGGGGGGGCTGGCGGGTGTCGTTGGAGCGCAGAGCGGGGTCGACTGGGTCAGCTCCGTGTCCATGGATCCCGTGGATGGACAGCTGCTGGGGTGGGAGTCCCTGGGCGGTCGCGTGACCCACGACTTCGAGTACGGCGCGGACCGGCGGCTCCGGGCCGTGCTGGGGGCCGTGATGCCCGCGGGAACTCCGGGACCGACGTTGCCGATGGTCGACCTGGAGCTGGGCTACGACGCGGCGGGCCGGATCCGAACGAAGAGCGATCTGCTGACGGCTTCCAGCGAGACCTTCGGGTACGACCTGCTCGGCCGGCTCAAGCGGGCGGGAGGTCCGACCGCAGGCTACGAGCGGGACGTCGACTACGACGCGATCGGCAACATCCTGTGGAACAGCGCCTGGCTGGACGCCGGGCAGGCCGACTACGCGTACAGCAGGGGCGCCGGACCGCACGCGGTTCGGAGCATCGGCACCCACAGCGGCTTCGACTACGACGACTCGGGCGCCGTCTCCGCACGATGGCGCACCGGCACCGAGGCGTGGAGCAGCACCTACCGATACGCCGCTGACGGGCGGCTCCGGTCCACGACCCGGACGGACGGCGACACCGGCATCGAGACCACCACCTCCGGAGTCGTGGACGCGTTCAAGCGGCGCGTGGCTCGGGCGGTGGAGGTGGACGGCGTGCCGACGTCCCAGGTGCTCCGGCCGAACCAGCAGATCGAGCTGCGGGACGGTGTCGCGGTGCGGACGATCTGGGCGGGCGGTCAGCGGATCGCGGAGACCTCGGCGCCGCTGCTCGGTCCGGGCGACACGGCGACGTTCTTCTGGGGGGACCACCAGGGCCAGCAGGTGGCGGCGGTGGAGGTGGGAGACCTCCTATCCCCGACGCTGTCGGTCGTGGCGACGTCGCGTGTCCGCCGGGATCCGTGGGGCGGGAGCCTGGGTGGAGACGAGTCCCTCCTGACCCGCGCGGCCTCTGGCGGGGAGCCGGAGGCGGGAGGCGAGACGTTCCTGGGCTGGAGGCTCTACGACCCGGCCGTCGGCAAGTTCCTGCAGCCCGACACGCTGAGCTCAGGCGCCGGACAGGGCCTGAATCGGTACCGCTACGGATGGAACAGCCCCAGCAACTTCACCGACCCCTCGGGTCACTGGGAGGTGCCCTTGGCCCCGCCCGTCATGGGGCGGATGGCCGGGGTGGTGGCCGTCGCCGCCGCCACGGGGCCGATGGGGTCGGGGGTGCTGGCGGGCCCGGTGGCGCGGGGGATCGGTCTTGGGATCTCCGACGAGGGAGGCGGGCCGATGTGGAGCTGCGCGGCCGGGGTCTGCTTCGTCGCCGGAATGGGCGTGGGGGCTGCCGGGAACGACTTCGACGAGACCGAGTGGGAGCTGTACCTGGAGGCGTGCAAGGTCAACGGGCAGAGCGAAGCCGAATGCCGCGCCGAGTACGACGCGATCAAGAGAAGCGGAGGCAGCGGCGGTGGCGGCGGCGGTGGCGGCGGTGGGGGTGGCGGTGGCGGTGGCGGTGGCGGTTCGCACGACGGATCCGCTGCAGCAGCCCTTGAGAACGATCTCGGCGGGAAGTTCCTGAACGCGGCGACCGAGGCGATTGACGCAGAGTTCTGGGACTACGACCGCAGCCTGCTCCGGTCGGTGGGGCGGGCTCAGATCCGCGAAGCGCTGGAGATCGCTGGGACGCTGCAGCAAGGTCAGCCCCTGAGCACGGCGCAGGAGGTCACAGTTGCGCTCTACGCAACGGGCGCTGTCGCCGGTTGGGTCTCGAAGGGAATCCGGTGGTTGCGGCGGATTCTCCCCGTCGCGACGACGGCCGCCGGGGCCGAACTGGTGGCCGGCGGCGTTCAGCTCACTGTGCCAGCCCGCGACGAACTTCGGGCAGGGGCCAGAGCGCTCTGGGAGTCAATGACTGGCAGACGAGCGATCTGGGACGGGCTTCAGGTCCATCACCGCATTCCACGCGAGTGGAGCCACCTGTTTCCCGACGACCCGAACGCCGTTGGTAATCTGTTCGGAATGACCGGGCCCGAGCACAGCCTGGTGACCAAGGCGTGGAACGGGTGGCGGCGCTCCCTCGGAGGGAGGACCCCCTCTGCGAGCGAGGTCCTCCAGCAGGCCCAGCGGATCGATGAGGAGTTCGGTGTGTTGATGACGGCATTGCAATGACGAACGAAGCCGATCTTCTGCGGCTCCGCGCCCTTCTGGCCGCCGCGCCCCGCCCTCCAGACGGGTCGATCCCGCCCGGTGCCGCCACCGACGTTCTGAGGGAGTTTGAGCACCGATGTGGTCTCGTCCTCTCACGGGAGCATGAGGCCTTGCTCCGACTCTCAAACGGCCCCTGCGTGGGCCCAGGAGGCATCTTCGGACTGGGTACTTCCCTGGAGTACCTCGATATCGAGGGCCTCTGTCAGCGGCATCCGCGTTGGCTGGAGCTTGGGTGGGTGCCTGTCGCGGGCGATGGCTGCGGCAACTACTACGTGGCCGTTCCGTGCGAGGCCGCGCACCCCGTGGTGTTCGTGGACACGATGGAGGACCCGGAAGCGCCCGCGTATGTGGTCGCCTCGGACGTGCTGAAGTTCGTTCTTGCGCTGCTGGAGAAGGAGACGGGTGCGGTCGGCTGGCCCTTCGACCCGGAAGTGGTGCTCCGCGCAGATCCCGATCTGGCTCGCTTCGCGGATCAGCTCCCTCTCCCCTGGACGGTGTAGCGCGACCTCAGCCGCCCGCGCGGTGCTTGTGTGGTGCAAAGTCGCCGGCCTCGACATCGTATTCACACTGTGCGGGGGCTGAACGTGTTCGCTGGAGCTTATTGGAGCAACAGACCCGAGGGTCGCCGCGACGCCGCCACATCGACCACCGGCGGTCCGAACTCGGCGTGCTGCTCGATCAGATAGATGATCGGCGCAGTGTCCAGGCCGAGCAGGCGAACGCCGGCCAGCGGATCCGCGCTCACCCGCGATCGTCCCAGTCGTCGCCTAGCGCCTGGACGTAGGCCTCCGCATCGACGCCCTGCCAGGCCTCTCGCCCCAGGCCGGACAAGTCGACCAGGCGGGAGGGGCTGGCCGGCGCGGCGGGGGTGACCCCTTGCGCGATCAGGGAGACGAGGCGCAGCTTCACGTCGTCCGGCAGCTGCGCCAGGTGCTCTCGACGGCCCCGCCCCCCTGATGCGCACCGCTCGGCTGCGATAGGCTTGCCGCATGGCGGGGGACTCCACAGCAAGCGCGGCCGCCGACGCCGCTCCGGTCACCGCCCACCTTGAGGCGAAGGTGCGCGATCGCGTCCGACAGGCGGGCCTCGTCTACTGGCTGGATCGGGAGGGCCTGTACACGGGCGTGGTGGACAATCTCTGCCGTAGGCACCGGGACGGCACCTTCCCCGTGCCCGTCGTGGCCCTTCGTGGGAGCTACCTGCAGACGATGCTCGAGCTGGATCGGCTCTTCGACACCGTGGACTCGGCCCCCCTGCTCCTGCACCTGCCCGGGCACAACGAGGAGACCGTCCGATCGACCCCCCTGCTCGAGCTGGTCCGGGCGGGCAAACGCTTCCGCGTGAGCCTGGACTCCCTGGTCAGCGGCGCCGCGACCGGGCGCGTCCGGCCCGATGCGATCCAGGCCTTCCTTGAGACCAAGCCCGAGCACCTCGCGGACGCCGACGCGTGGCTGGCCAGCGAGCTGAGCGAGCCCGTTGGCGGCATCGCCACGCGCCTGGAGCTGCTCACGCCCGAGGGCGTGCTCGACCAGCTCCTGGGCAGCGGGCAGGTGGCCAGGCTCGTGGAGGACGCCGCGGGGCGGGATGCGCTCTGG
>CALCXL010000071.1 GCA_937907595.1 uncultured Pseudomonadota bacterium | reverse complement strand
GAGCTGACCTTCGATCACGTCAAGCCGACCCAGCGGTCGTACAAGTAGCGGAGGCGGCGATGAGCAACATCAACATCAAGCTGCGCATCTGGCGTCAGAAGTCGCCCAGCGACGTCGGCCGGTTCGTGGACTACCCCATGAGCGATGTGTCCACGCACAGCTCGTTCCTGGAGATGCTCGACCAGCTGAACCGGGAGCTGATCAACAAGGGCGATGTGCCCGTCGAGTTTGACAGCGACTGCCGCGAGGGCATCTGCGGCATGTGCGGGCTGGTGATCAACGGCGTGGCCCACGGCCCCGTCAACACCACCACCTGCCAGCTGCACATGCGCGAGTTCAAGGACGGTCAGACGATCGTCGTCGAGCCCTGGCGCGCGGGGCCCTTCCCGGTCCTCAAGGACCTGGTGGTCGACCGCAGCGCCTTCGACCGCATCATCGGCAAGGGCGGGTACACCTCGGTCGCCACCGGCGGCGCGCCCGACGCCAACGCCATCCCCATCGCCAAGGACCTGGCGGAGGAGGCCTTCGAGGCCGCGGCCTGCATCGGCTGCGGTGCCTGCGTGGCGGCCTGCCCGAACGCGTCGGCCTCGCTGTTCACCGGCGCCAAGATTAGCCAGTTCGCGCTGCTGCCCCAGGGCCACCCCGAGCGCGGCCGGCGGGCGAAGGCCATGGTCGAGCAGATGGACAAGGAGGGCTTCGGCAACTGCAGCAACCACGGCGAGTGCGAGGCGGTCTGCCCCAAGGAGATCCCGATCAGCATGATCGCGCGCATGAAGCGGGAGTGGATGCGCAGCCTGTTCACGTCGACCTGATGGGCGACTACGCCGATCTGCGGATCGAGCGTGACGGCGCGGTGGCGGAGGTCGTCCTGGCCCGCGCCGCCAAGCGCAACGCGCTGACCTTCGACATGTTCGACCAGCTCCGCCGGGCCTTCACGGCCCTGGACCGGGACCCGTCGGTGCGCGCTGTGATCCTGCGCGGCGACGGGCCGATGTTCTGCGCCGGCCTGGACCTGCTGGCCTCCGCGGCGGCCCTCATGGGCGGCGAAGAGGGGGAGAGCCCGGCCCAGAAGAGCCGCCGCCTCTACGACCTGATCAAGGAGCTTCAGGCTGGGGTCACCGCCATCGCCCGCTGCAGCAAGCCGGTGGTGGCCGCGGTGCACGACCAGTGCCTGGGCGGCGGGGTGGACCTCATCACCGCGGCGGACATGCGGGTCTGCTCGGCGGACGCGCGCTTCTCGGTCTTCGAGACCCGGGTGGCGATCGTGGCCGACGTCGGCACCCTTCAGCGCCTGACGCCCGTGGTGGGCCGGGGCATGGCCCGGGAGATGGCCTTCACCGGCCGCAAGATCGACGCCGGACGCGCCCTCAACTGCGGGCTGGTGAACCAGGTGTTCGACGACCACGACGCCTGCCTGGCCGGCGCCCGGGCCCTGGCCCAGGAGATCGCGGCCAACTCGCCCATGGCGGTGCAGGGCACCAAGCGCGTCCTGGACTACTCGGACGAGCACAACACGGACGACGGCCTGGAGTTCGTGGCCCAGTGGAACACCGCGTTCCTGCAGAGCCACGACCTGGCGGAGGCCCTGCAGGCCTTCATGGAGCGCCGCCCCGGGGTCTACACAGGGACCTGAGTCCGGGCCAATGCGCCCCACGCTGCTAGGCTCGATCGCTGTGCTGATCCGCCCGATCGCGAAGCTCCTCGCTCCGGCCCTCGCGCTGTCCTTGCTGGCCGGCTGCGCGTCGTGGATGGACCGATCGCCCCGCCCCGCGCCGGGCGCGCGCTCGGGCCGCGACCCCCTGGACCAGTGGGACGCGGAGGTGATCGCGCTCTTCCTGCAGGCCCAGCTCCTGCTGCACTCCAGCGACGCCCACGACGCGGCCCCCAAGGCGGCGGCCCTGCTCCTGCGCGCGCTCGATCGTCAGCCGGAGGAGCCCCTGCTGTGGCGCCACCTGAGCAAGGCGTGGGCGGCGGTGCCGGACTTCGAGCGCGCGGCAGAGGCGTCCCAGCGCGCGGTGGACATGGAGCCCCAGGACGGCACCGCGCGCTTCCTGCTGGGCGAGCAGCTCCACCGGCTGGGGCGCGCGGCGGAGGCGGAGCCGCACCTGCGGGTGGCGGTGAAGCTGGGCTCCCCCGGGGACGACGCCCACCTGCCCTACTACTACCACTACGCCGTTCTCAAGGAGCTTCGTCGGGTGGAGGAGGCGTTGGGCGCGCTGGACGCCTGGGAGGAGGCGCTGCCGGACGATCCGCACCCGCCGGCCCTGCGCGCGCGCATGCTCTGGGACGAGGGCCGGGAGGGGGAGGCAGCGTCGGTGGCCGTGGCCGCGCTCCGGCGGCAGCCCCGGGACGAGGACCTGGTCCGCATGGTGCTCCGCTACCACCGGCTGGACCCGCTGGGCGCCGCGGCGGCCCTGGAGGTGGTGCTGGAGTCCGACTGGTCCGTGCCCAGCCTGCACCGCCAGCTGGTGGCCCTGTACGCAGAGATCGGCCAGGTGGACCGCGCGCTGGAGCACCTGCGCTTTGTGGAGCTGCTGGAGCGCCGGGGCGGCTACGACCTGATGCTGGAGCGGGCGGGGCTGCTGCTGGCGCGGCACGACGCCGACGGGGTCCTGGCCCTGCTGGCCGGGCACGCTGCGGAGGCAGCCATCCTGCCGCACGAGGTGGAGATCGCCCTGCGCCTGGCCCAGGCCCACCGGCAGCTGGGCGAGCTGCCCGCCGCCCTGGCCGTGCTCGACACCGTGCGCGGTCCCAGCGATCAGGGCCTGGAGGCGGTGCTGTTGGCGGCGGAGCTGCTGCGCCAGGACGGTCGGCCCGGGCCCGCCCTGGAGCGGCTGATCGCAGCCCAGCAGCAGGTGGGGGCGAAGGACGTCGAGGGCCGGGCTCGCCTGCTGGAGGCCACCTTGCAGACCCAGATCGCCCGCCAGGACTGGGACGCCGCGGCCGCGACCCTGGCGGAGGTGGAGACCGTCGCTCCCCGTCGCGCGCTCTTCCTGGCCGCCGATCTGGCCCGGGCCCAGAAGCGTCGGCCCCAGGCGCTGCAGGCGGTCGCCGAGGCCCACGAGGGCGCCATCGACGACCTCTCCCTGGCCACCCTGCGGGCCGATCTGCTCGCGGAGATGGGCCGCACGGACGAGGCGATCGCGGTGCTGGTGCGGGCCGAACGTCGGCAGCAGGAGCGCCTGGCCCCCCGGATGGAGCTCGCCGCGCCCCCCCAGGCCTTTCGCCTGCGGCAGGAGCACCGGGAGAGCATGGTCTTCCTGCTGCTCCGCCGCAGCTTCGTGGAGCACCGCGCGGGCGATCTGGCGGGGGCGGAGGCCAGCCTGCTTCGGGTGCTGGACCTGCGGCCCCAGCAGGCCGACGCGCTCAACGGGCTGGCGTACCTGTGGGTGGAGTTGGGGCCCGACGACCGCATGACCCAGGCCGAGGACTTCGTGCGGCAGGCCCTGGAGCAGCAGCCCTACTCGGCGGCGTTCCTGGACACGCTGGGCTGCGTGCTGCTGCGCACCGGGCGCCTGGCGCCGGCCCTGGAGATCCTGCAGACCGCCGCTCGGTACGCGCCGCGGAGCGCGGACATCCAGGAGCACCTGGCCGACGTCCTGCAAGCCTCGGGGGAGATGGAGCGGGCCCTGGCCGTCTACGCCGCTGCGCTGCTGCACGTGGACCGGGGCGACGTGAGCCAGGCGCGGCTCGGCGAGCGCATCGACGGCAAGGTCCGGGCGCTGCAGGCCACGGGCGCGCGCCTTCGCTGAGGGGGCCCCCCGGGCTGCCTCGTGCCGGGTGGTCCCCGGGGATCCGCAGGGTGCACCGGAGGGGATCGTCGCGACGTGTCGCACCGGTCTGACACATCACGCCGCCACAGGCTCGCTCCCGCCGGCCCCCCGCGCGCCCCAAACCCTGCACATCGCCCCGCAGACGCCTCCTTCCGGGCCCCGGATCGCCGCTGGCACGTCGCCTGCACTTGCTCCATGGTCAACCCTTGGAGGTGCTCGTGCCTGGCTACCAACGGATCCTTGTCCCCGTCGACTTCTCCGACTGCAGCCCTGCGCTGGTGAGGCACGCCGCGGAGCTGGCCGAGCCCCACGGCGCCACGCTCCACCTGCTGCACGTCGCCGAGCTTCCCCGGGGTCTGGGCCGGGAGGCGCAGGTGCCCGACGCGGCGGGCCAGCTGCGGCCGGTCGCTGAGCTGTTGCGGCAGGAGGCAGAGGAGCGCCTGCTGCCCCTGCTGGGCGTGGCGGTGGAGCGGGGGGTCCAGGCGACGAGCCGCGTGGTGCAGGGCACGGCGGCGGATCAGGTGCTCGACGAGGCACGGCGCTTGCCCGCGGACCTGATCGTCATGGGGAGCCACGGCCGCACGGGCCTGCGTCGCCTGCTGCTGGGCAGCGTCTCCGAGCAGGTCCTCCGCCACGCGCTCGTGCCGGTCCTGACGGTGCGCGGCCAGCACCACGCCGGCTGCGAGGCGAGCAGCTGCCAGTCCTGCCGATCGGGCTCGCTGGAGGCGCGCCTTCAGGCCGACGCGGAGCTCGACGGCTGACGGCCGTCATCCCCGGCGCTGGAGGGCTGACCGCCGTCATCCCCGGCGCTGGAGGGCTGACCGCCGTCATCCCCATCACCGGGCGCACGGCGTAGGCTGAAGCCTCACGCTGGAGGCAGCATGCGTCGTTTCCCCACCCTGCTCGTCGGCCTGTCCCTGGGCAGCGACGACCCCGCCATCCTGGCCCACGTCGCCGCCCTGGCTCCCCGCCTGGGCGTCCAGCGGGTGCGGCTGCTCCACGTCGCGGCAGGGCCGCACGACGTCGCCTTGCCCATCGAGCTGGAGCAGGCGATCGAGCGGGCGCTGGAGTCGGCGGCCGAGGTCCTCGCGCCGCTGGAGGTGAGCACCAGCGTGGTGGTCGGCGGCGTGGCCCTGCGCCTTCTGCAGGAGGCGGTGCAGCGGGACGTCGACTTGATCTGCCTGGGCCGACGGGCCGATGGGCACTCGCCGAGCCTGGGCGGCTCGGTCGGCGCGATCGTGCGCAAGGCGCCCTGTTCGGTGCTGGCGGTGCCCCGGGAGGCCCCGGTGGATCTGGGCCGGGTGCTGGTGCCCATCGACTTCTCCGACCGCAGCCGCGAGGCCCTGGAGGTGGCCCTGGGCATCTGCCAGGCCCAGGAGAACGGGGCGCTGCTCGCGCTGCACGCCTACGAGCTGCCCCTGGGCTGGCAGAAGACCGGCCACGATGAGTCCACCTGGTCCGCCCGGGCCGAGGAGGAGGCGGCGCAGCGCTGGGAGGAGTTCACCGCGGACCTGGACCTGGGCGACTCCGTGGGCTTCCGCGCCGTGCGGGACCCCGTGTCGCACCTGGGCACGGCGCCCCACGGACCGACCCTCATCCGGGGGATCGAGCAGGAGGGGCCGGGGCTGGTGGTCATCTCCTCGCGCGGTCGCACCGCCGGCGCCGCCCTGCTGCTCGGCTCCGTCGCGGCGCGGCTGGTCAACGGGGTGCAGCGGCCCTGCCTGGTGCTCAAGCACAAGGGGGAGACCCTGAGC
>CALCXL010000070.1 GCA_937907595.1 uncultured Pseudomonadota bacterium | reverse complement strand
GCCCGCGGTAGAGCAGGACCCGCCCGGCGTTGTAGCCGACGGCGCCGTCGTACTCGGGGGCGCCCACCAGCACGTCCTCGTAGCCGTCGCCGTCGACGTCACCCACACCGGCCACCGCCTCGCCGAAGGACTCGTAGCTCTCCGTGCCGTCGACGGTCCAGTCCGACGCGGTCAGCAGCGGGTCGACCGTGATCGGCCAGCGGGCGTCGGCGTCGTCGACGGTGACGCGGAGGCCGCCGGGGCGGGGCGAGAGGGAGGCGGGCAGGTCCCGGCCGTCGGCGTCCCAGGCGGCCACCCCGCCGTAGGTCCAGAGGACGCGCCCGTCGAAGGTGAGGGTCGATCCGGCGCCGCGGACGGGACGATCGACGTCGACGTCGATGAGCAGGGGCCCGTCGCCCGGCGGCGCGATCTGCAGATCCCATCCTTGCTGCAGGCCGACGGCGCTGTTGTGCCACCACTCGGTGAGCTGGGCCGCGCGCCGCTCGAAGCGGGGCAGGCAGAGGCCGGCGGTGTCCAGCAGATCGGGGTCCTGGCAGGCGCCCGTGCCCGCGGAGTCGGGGGCGAAGGGCTGCAGGGAGCCGTCGCGACCCCAGGCGACCGTGGCCAGGCTCAGGTCGTCGCGACCGGCCAGGGAGACGCCGTCCAGGGCGCCGACGACCTGCACGCGGCCGGCCCGGTTCCAGGCGCGGTGGCCGGCTTCGGAGGGCTGGAACGCGTACTCGGACGCGGCGATCCGGGCGGCGACGGTGGCGAACCAGGGGGCCGAGGGCTCGGCCTGGAGGGGGGCGTCGGGTTGGGGATCGAGGGAGGGCGCACCGGATTGATCCACGTCCGACGTCGTGGCCAGGGGGTCCCCCGGGCCGCAGGCCGCCAGCAGCGAGCAGATCAACAGGGGCGCGACACGGCTCCTCCGGGGGACGAAGCCCCCACGCGCGCGGGCCTCTTTGGTCCCACCGCACGCTCGCCCCGATGCCGGAGGATAGATGGATCACGACGCGGCTGTGGGGGCAACCTGCGCGCCGGGGCCCCCCGGGCCGGCGCCGGGGACGATCGACGGGCCCTCAGCGCTCGAGCAGCTCGGGCTCGTGCAGCAGGAGGGCGCCGGCGAAGACCATGGGCGCGTAGTCGTTGAGGGCGCCCCGCTGGACCAGGGTCCACAGGTCCCGGGTGCCCTCGGCGGCGACGGCGCGGCGGACGTGGGGCGCGCCCTGGTTGTAGCCGGCCAGGGCCAGGCCCCAGTCCCCGAACTCCTGGTGCAGGTCGCGGAGCAGGGCGACGGCGGCGGCGGTCTCGGCCGCGGGGTCCAGGCGCTGATCGACGCTGTCGTCCACCCGCAGGCCGTAGGTCCGGGCCGTGGGCACGATGAACATCCACAGCCCCTTGCCCGGGGTGCCCGGGGCGGCGGAGTGGCCGCTGCGCCCGGCGCCCAGGTTCTCGTAGCCGGACTCGATCAGGGGGACTCCGGCCAGGAAGGCGGGCAGACCGGCCTTCGCCAGGGCGAGGTCGACGAGGGCGGCCCAGTCCCCCTGCCGCTCGACGGAGGCCCGGAGCCAGTCGACGCCGCGGGGGCTGCGGGTGAGCTTCTGCAGGGCCTCGGCGACCAGCGGGTGGGCGGGCAGGGGCAGGTCGTCGGCCTGCGCGGCCTTCAGGGAGGCGACGATGCGATCGGTGGACAAGGGCGACGTGGTGACCACGGCGTCGGCGGCCTGGGCCAGGCCGAGGAGCAGGACGGTGGCGACGGCGCCCACCAGGGCGGCCAGGGAAGGGCGGGGGGCGACGGGTCGGCTCAGCATGGTGATTCTCCGCTTCAACGTGGAGGGGTGGTGCAGCCCCGCCGCCAGCAGGCGGGGGACAGGGCGAGCCCGCTCGGCGGCGCGGAGCAGGCAGGAGGCGTAGGTGCGGCGCGAGACCCCGCGGGCGACCAGGGCTTCGTCCACGGCCAGCTCCTCCAGCTGACGCATCGACTCCCCCAGGAGGTGGGCGGCGGGGTTCCACGCGCAGGCGGCGCGCAGGGCCAGCAGGAGCCAGGCGAAGGGGGCGTCGCCGTGGCGCAGGTGCTGCATCTCGTGGCGGAGGGCGAGGCGGCGGTCGACGGGATCGGCGAAGGTCGCCTCGTCCAGCACCACGATCGAGCGGCCGGGCAGCCAGACGGCGAAGTTGCCGAGCGCGGGCGGCCCCAGACGGAGCTCGAAGCCGCGGTGCCGACGCACCAGGGCGGTCCCGCTCAGGCGGCGGCGCAGGGACAGCACGCAGAGCAGCGACCAGAGGATCGCCACGACCAGGCCCACCGCGCCGATGCCCAGGGTCCCGTGCACGACGCGGGCGCTGGCCTCCAGGGCGGGCAGGGTCTCCACGCCCATCGCCTCCAGGCGGAGCCCGCCGCCGGCCGTGGACGCCGCCCAGACCTGGGGCGCCGGCCGCCAGGGGCCAGCCAGAGCGGGCAGCAGCGGGGCAAGCAGGGCCAGCCCGAGCAGGCCGCGCAGGGCGAGGGAGGCCACCCGGCGGGGCACGGGCGCGCGGGCGAGCAGGGCGGCGGCAGCCAGGACCACCAGCAGCTCGACCTGGAGCAGGAGGTAGGCGCTCATGGCCGGGCCCGTCGGGGGATCGGCGGGATCACTGCTCGTCGTCCAGCAGCGCGCGCAGATCGGCGAGCTCGTCGTCGCTGAGGGCCTGATCGGCCACGAGGCGCCGCACCAGGGCCGCAGGGCTGCCGTCGAACAGGCTGCCCAGGACGTGGCGCAGCGTGCGGGCCTCGTAGCGTGGCCGCTCCAGGGACGGGCGGTAGTGGTGGGTCCGCCCCTCCTTGCGGCTGGTGACGAAGCCCTTCTTCTCCAGGATGCGCGCGATGGTGGAGACCGTGGTGTAGGCCAGCTCCCGATCGGCGGGCAGCGCGGCCATCAGGTCCCGCACCGTCGCCTCCTGCAGCTCCCACAGGATGCGCATCAGCTCGAGCTCGGCGTCGGTCAGCAGGCGTTCGGCGTCGGTCATGAACAGAGCTTGAACTAAGATCTTAGTTGTCGTCAACTAAGGATTTAGTTTTTGCTCCGGGGGAGGCCCCCTACCAACCCCGCGCGGCCACCAGGTCCCGGCTGAACTGGTCGACGGCTTCGGCCGCCTTGCCGCCGCCCAGGCCGCCGCCGGGGAGCAGGGCGACGACGACCATGGGGTCCTCGTCGACGCCCTCGGGGGGCAGGATCGCGCCGGCGAACCAGGCGTCGGTGCGCTTCAGGCCGTTGCGGTCGACGCGCTGGGCGGAGCCGGTCTTGCCCAGGATCCGGTCGCGGTGGGGGTTGTCGGCGAAGGCCCGGGCCGCGGTGCCCCGCTGCACGACGGCGAGCAGGGCGTCGCGCAGGCGGTGGGCCTGGGGCGCCGGCAGCACCGCGCGGAGGGCGATGGCGCGGTCGCGGTCGACGCGGGGCAGGGGCGCGTTGCCGTCGGCGGCGGCCAGGGCGATGAGGCCGGCCACGCCCAGGGGGGTGGCGGTGACGGCGTCCTGGCCCACCGAGCGCGCGGCCAGGGGGGCGTCGGATCCCGGGGCGCCCGCGGGGA
>CALCXL010000069.1 GCA_937907595.1 uncultured Pseudomonadota bacterium | reverse complement strand
CCCGCCAAGACCCCCACCAAGACCCCCGCCCCCGAAGCCGAAGCCGCCACCGAGGCCTCCGCCACCGACGCCGACGCCGACGCCGCCCCCGCCCGCCCGAAAGGCCGCAACCCCGCCTGATCCGGGGTCCGCCGCCGCGCTGACCCCGCGGGATCCTGCGAAGATGCCCTCATGCGCCCGCTCTTCCTGCTCCCCCTCGTCGGCCTGCTCGCCGCCTGCCCCGAACCCGACGACGGCTTCGACGAGCCCGCCCCCTGCGGTCCCGGCACCCACGAGGTCGACGGCTGGTGCGTGCCCGAGGACGACAGCCCCTGCGGCGACGGCACCATCGACCTGGACGGCACCTGCGTCGCCGCCGAGCAGCAGTGGGTCCCCTTCCCCCTGACCGAAGGGGACAGCGCCACCCTCAGCCAGACCTTTCACGGCTACTACAGCCACCAGGACCACTCCCGGTACGCCGTGGACGTCCCCCTGTCCCTGGGCACCCCCCTGGCGGCCATGCGGGCGGGCACCGTGGTGGCGGTCAAGGAGGACAGCGACAGCGGCTGCGCCAGCATCGACTGCGCGGACGACGGCAACTTCATCGTGGTCGATCACGGCGACAGCACCCAGGGGCTGTACGTGCACCTGGAGCAGGACGGCGCCGCGGTCGCGGTGGGCGACGGCGTCTGCGCGGGCGAGGTCATCGGCTATTCGGGCAACACCGGCTTCTCCAGCGGCCCCCACCTTCACGCCGCGGTGCAGAACCCCTTCGGTCTGAGCCTGCCGCTGCGCTTCTTCGAGTTGGAGGAGGCCAACGAGGGCGTGCCCGCGCCGGGCCAGGTCGTCGTCTCCGCCAACGCCGAGGACGCCGACTGCGATCCCCCGCCCCCCAGCGAGTGCGCCGCCGACCTCTTCGCCCACCTGGGCGTGCACCTGGACCCCGGCGTGCCCTGCTCCCTGGCCCAGCGAGGCCGCTTCTACGACGTCACCGGCACCGCGTCCCACGGCAGCACCGTGCTCATGGGCACCTGGCGCGAAGACCCCGTCAACGGCGGCGAGGGCTGGAGCTACCAGTGCGCCGCCCAGAACAGCCAGGGCCGCTTCGAGTTCCAGTTGCAGTGGCCGGCCTGGACCGAGCTCGACGGCAGCTGGCTGGTCTTCGCCGCCTCCAACGACGACTGCACCTCCTTCGGGGGCTGGGCCTACTCCGTGCGGCTGGGCTTCGCGCCGTAGGGCGTGGGCGTCGCCTCTGGGGCCGCCGCCGGTCCAATCCTGCGCGTCGCCCCCCCTCGATGTCCGCGCCGGGCGATGATGCCGCCATGCGTTGGATGCTCGTCGCCTCTGCCCTCCTGCTCGCGCCCGCGGTCGCCTCCCCGGCCCAGGCGGCGCCGGATCGGGACGTGCCTGCGGAGGCCGCCTCGGAGACCGCCGACGAGGTCCTGCTGGCGGGCTACCGGCACGACCGACCCCGCCACATCCTCTGGTACGGGGGCTGGATCGGCATCCAGACCGCGCTCACCGCCGGGTCGATGGGCCTGGCCCTGGAGCGCGGACCGCTCTTCTCGTCGCCCGCCGGCTCCGAGGACTGGAACTACCAGGGCCAGATGGTGATCGGCGCCGCGACCTCGGCCCTGGGCCTGGTCTCCATCGCCGTCAGCGTGCCCGCGACCCTGCGCCCGCCGCCCGGCGACTCCACCGAGCTCCGCCGCCGCATGGCCCTGGGCGCGAAGCAGGAGCGGCAGGCCCGCAACTGGTTCGCCCACGTCAGCACCGTGGTGGTCAACGGCGCGGCGGCGGCCCTCATCGGCACCGTCTTCCACTCGCCCCACGACGCCGTCGTCACCTTCCTGGTCGGCATGGCGGTGGGCGAGGCGCAGATCTGGACCCGGCCCATGGCCGCCAACCGCGCTTGGCGCAACGCCAACGGCCGCTTCCCCGCCGAGCTCGTCGTGGCTCCCTGGGGCCCCGGGGTGCAGCTCGCGGGACGCTGGTAGGTCCGACGGCGCCGGGCTGTCTCCTCGTTCGGAGGCGGATCCACCCCACCCGCTCACCGCAGGTAGTTGAGCAGCGCCAGCTCCATGCCCCGGCAGAAGCGGGCGATGGCGTCGTCGTTCTGGAAGGCGCGCACGTCGGCCGGGTTGTCCAGGTAGTGCGTCTCCACCAGCACCGCTGGCCGCGGGTTGAAGCGCAGGACGCCCAGGGTGCGGCGCTGCGTGATCCACACCCCCGGCGCCTGGGCGATGTAGTCGAAGGCCGCGGGCCGACGAGGCCTCCGGACCCCATCGCGCAGGGGGAAGCCCTGGTCCTTGAGCGCCCGGGCCGTCCAGCGGGCCAGGGCCTCGGAGCGCTTGGCCGTGCGCGGTCCCTGGCGTCGGCTGGCGATCACCATCACCCCCCGCCGCGTGGAGGTGGCCTGGGCGGTGGCGTTGGCGTGGATGGAGACGAAGGCGGCCGGCTTCAGGCTGCGGCTGGCCCGCCGTCGCGCCCCGATGGACAGCGTGGAATCATCGTTTCTCGTCAGTTCCACGTGGAACATCCCGTCCCGCTCCAGGTGGGTCTCCAGCGCTCGCGCCACCCGCAGGTTGATGTCCTTCTCCGCCGGGGAGTGCGGTCTCACCGCGCCGGGCTGCCGGCCGCCGTGCCCCGGATCGACGAGGATGGTCGGCCGACCGAAGCCCACGGGGTAGGTGCTGCGCAGGGGCGCCGTGCGCGACCGCTTCAGGGGCTGGGACGGCAGGACGGAGCACATGCCCGTCAGCAGGAGGGCGAACAGGGGCGCGAAGAGCACAGGCCTCCACCCACGCCAGAGGCGCGCGCGGTCTGCGTCGGTCGTCACGTCGGGGTCCTCTCCGTGGGGTACGAAGAAGACCCCCGAAGGGCCGCGACCCGTCCGCGTGAGCCCGCGTGAGTCCGCGTGAGTCCGCGTGAGTGCGAGAGGCCTGGCCGGCCGTGAGCCCGCGTGAGTCGGCCCTCATGGGGCCACAGCGCCGTTTTTCAGGCGGGCTGCTCGACGGGGTTGCCCGCCTCGGTCCAGCCGTCGATCCCGCCGGCCAGGCTGCTCACGCGGGGGAACCCCTGGCGCTTGAGCACGTAGCTGGCGTCGATGGAGCGGATGCCCGACGTGCAGTACACGACGACCACGCGGTTGCGATCCACGTCGACGGCGCGCTCGTCCAGCTGGCCCAGGGGGATGTGCTCGGCGCCGGGCAGGTGGCCGGCCTTCCACTCGAACTCCTCACGCACGTCCAGCAGCAGCGGCATGTCGACGCCGGCCTCGATCTCCAGCATGACCCGGAGGTCCTCGGCCGAGATCTCGTGCGTGCCGTCCTGGATCGCCTCCATCTCGTCGCCGGAGTCGGCGTAGTTGCCCTCGGCCTGGTCCTGGGCTCGCGCCTCGGCGCGGATGCGCTCGAAGTCGCTGAACTCCGCCACCTTGTAGCCGACCCCCGGGGGACCGTTCACCAGGCCGTCGACCATGCCGGCGGCCTGCTTCGCGACGCGAAAGCTTCTCTTGACGATGCGCTTCAACACTTCGGGGGACCCCCAAGCGGCATCGGCCGCCGCGCCCTCGCAGGCATCGGCGGCCGAGTCGATGTGATGTGGTTGGCCGGCCCTAGCTGAAGCTGCTGCCGCAGCCGCAGGTCCGGGTCGCGTTCGGGTTGTTGAACACGAAGCCCTTCTTCTGCAGGGTCTCGACGTAGTCGATCTCGGTGGGGCCGAGCAGCTGGGCCGAGTGCGGGTCCACGAAGACCTGCAGGCCTCCAAAGTCCAGGGCCAGGTCCTCGTCCTCGCTCTCCTCCTCGAAGTCGAGGGCGTAGGAGTAGCCGGAGCAGCCGCCGCCGACGACCGCGACGCGCAGTCCGTGGCCGCTGAGGCCTTCCTCGTCGATCGCGAGCTTGACCGCGTTGATCGCCTTGGGGGTCAGGGTGATGGTCTCCATGGAGTCCTCCAGGGATCGGAGTTGTCGACCGATCCGGTCCTCAATATAGAGTCGGTCTTGGGGGTGTCAATCGGTCATCGGTCCCCCGGACCGTGGCCGCCCTGGGATCCGCCGACCGCGCCGCCTTTGCGCCGCCGCCGGTCAGTCGATCGTGCCGTCCTCGTGCACCCGGATCCGGGACCCTGCGGGCACCATGCCGGCGTCCACGACCTCGCCCGAGGCCGGGAAGCTGACGATCACGTGGCCCTGGTCCGCCTCGCCGATCCCGATCAGCTGCCGCAAGGGCTTGCCCGAGGACACGCCCACCGCCGAGCTCACCTCGCGCAGCATCACCTGATCGTCCACCAGGACCTCGATCCGGGCGCCGATCCCGCTGCGGTTGGTGCCACCGGCGCCGCTGCCGATCGCCTCGACGGAGATCGCGTTGCCCGTGGCCGCGCTGTCGTTGACGAAGAGCTTGCCCCCGTAGATGTCCAGGTCGCCGTCGTTGTCGATGTCGGCGTAGCTGACGCCCCAGCCGTTGTAGATCCAGGTCCCGGCGGGGTAGCTCACCATCGTGAACGTGAAGTCGCCGTTGTTGTGGAACAGGTACGAGGGTCGGCTCTGGTAGACGGCCGTGTAGAAGAGGTCCAGGAAGCCGTCGTTGTCGTAGTCGAAGAGCATCGGCGAGCTGTCCGTCTCCTGGTACAGCATGCCCGCGGCCTCGCGCACGTTCTCGAAGGTGGCCTCCCCCGTCTCCGCCCACTGGTTCTTCAGGAACATGGACTTGTCGGAGAAGTCGATGAAGCGGGGGTGCGCCAGGCTGGCCGCGAAGAGGTCCAGGTCGCCGTCGTTGTCCACGTCGCCCCAGTCCACGCCGATGGTGTGGCCGTAGTAGCCCCCGAAGAGGGAGATGGGGTAGCGCTCGCCCTCCAGCCAGCTGTCCGTGCCGATGTTGGTGAAGGCGATGTCGTCGCCGCTGCTGTTGTTCTCCCAGGCGTAGTTCTTGTGCAGCCGGTAGTTGCCCAGATAGATGTCCATGTCGCCGTCGTTGTCCCAGTCCGCGGGGCCCACCGTGCGCCCGGCCAGCCCGCCGGCCTGGGGGCTCAGCATGCCGGCGTCGTCGGTGACGTTGACGAAGGTGCCGTCGCCCTGGTTGTGCCAGAGGTAGTCCAGGGTCCCGTCGCCGGTGCTGAAGTCCAGGAAGTTGGCCTGCTGCAGGTCCAGGAAGCCGTCGTTGTCCACGTCCACCCAGGCGGCTGAGGGCGTGGGCGCGTTGACCATCGTGGCGTTGGCGGTGTTGTCGTTGGTGTTGTCGAAGAGCTGGGTGTCGTCGATCCCCGAGGCCGCGGTCACGTTCTCGAAGGTGCAGCCGCCCAGCCCGCGGAAGAGCTGGTCCGCGCCCCCGGCCAGGAAGAGGTCGATGTTGCCGTCGTTGTCGTAGTCGCCCCAGGCGGGGGCTCCGCCGGCGTCGATGCCGCTGACGTCGTGCACGTCCGTGAAGGTGCCGTCGCCGTTGTTGCGCCGCAGCCGCCCGTCCCAGACGTCGATCCAGCCGTCGCTGTCGCAGTCGGCGAAGCCGGGGTTGCCCGAGCCGCTCAGTCCCCGCGCGGGATCCTCGTCCGTGGCGGTCTGGTCGCTGAACCAGGTCTGGGTGACGACGTCGAAGCGCTCCACGTACAGCCGCACCAGCAGGTCGCCCTCGAAGCGGATGTCGCCGTTCTGCCCCGCGAAGTAGAAGTACTCGCCGCCGCCCTCGTTGGTGCCCCGGTCCGGGTAGACGGCCAGGTGCGGCGGGTAGTGCTCCTCGGGCGGCGAGTTGGCGACCAGGAAGGGGTCCTGGTCCACGGCTTCGTCCACGCCCAGCAGGGGCTGGATGGAGTCTCCGCGGGAGTGAGAGCCGACCCACAGGGGCTGGGGGTGCGGGATGACCAGGGGCTCGTCCAACACGAGGGTCTGCCACTGATCGTGGTGCTCGGCGTTGGTGAGCTCCAGGTCCCACTCGACGAAGGGTGCCTCCCGCAGGAAGTCGAAGAAGTTGTGTCCCTCGTCGGGCCAGAGCGCCAGGTGCGCGGTGCTGTCGGCGTCGACGGGCACCCAGAAGAGGGCTTCGACGGCGACGACGCGCAGGGGGCTGTCGATCCAGAAGCGCTGGGCGTGAAAGGCCGACTCCGCGTCGCCCACGTCCATGCGGCCGGTGCGCTCGCTCAGGTCGTAGGTGAGCAGCTCGTAGGCCGTGGGGTCGAACGGCGGGGTGCTGTCGTCGTCGTCGCCAACCGCGCTGTCGTCGTCGTTGGAGGCGGTGGCGTCGTCGTCGTCGTCGGTGGGCGTCGAACAGCCGGTGAGCAGGGCCAGCACAAGCAGCGATCGGAGCATCGGGGGTCCCTCCAGGAGCCGCAGGACTGTACCGCCGGTCCGGTCCGGCCCCAAGGGCAAGGGTTGGGGTGACGGCGCGCGCTGCCCGTCGCCGACTGCGGCTACCCCGCCTCGATCCGCTTGCCGAAGTGCCGCTCCAGGTGGATGCCCGTCGACTTCAGGAAGGCGGTGGGCAGGACGCCGCCGGCGAAGACGAAGACCTGGTCGTTGGGCAGGACCTCCGTCACGCCGTCCACCTCCAGGCTCACGCGGTCCTCGCCGATCTCCAGCAGGGTGCTGCCCAGCATCAGCCGCAGCCGGCCCGCCTCCACCGCCTGCGCCAGCCGCTGCTGGTTGGCCTCCTTCGGCCGGGTCAGGGCCGCGCCGCGGTAGCTCAGCGTCACCCGCGCGCCCTCCACGTCGGCGAGGCTCACCGCCGCCTCCACCGCCGAGTCGCCGCCGCCCACCACCAGGACGTGCTGGTGGCTCCAGGCCTCGGGCTCCAGCAGCCGGTAGGCCACCTTCGCCGTCTCCTCGCCGCCGCAGCCCAGCTTGCGGGGCGTGCCCCGTCGTCCCACCGCCAGCAGCACGCGTGAGCAGGGGACGTCGCCATCGGAGCTGCGCACCACGAAGGCGCCGTCGGGCTGCTTCTCCACCCCGTCCACGCGCACGCCCTCGCGCAGGTCCAGCCCGGCCTCCTGCACGGCGGCGTTGAGCTCGTCGATCAGCTGCTCCTTGGTGATCGTGCCGCTGAGCGGACCCCGCCCGGGCAGGCGGAAGGGCCGCGACATCACGATCTTGGCCCGCGGGTAGTGCCGCACCGCGCCGCCGCCCCGGTCCTGCTCCAGCACCCGCACGCTCAGCCCCTTCTTCAGCGCGTGCAGCCCCGCGGCGATGCCCGCCGGACCCCCGCCCACCACCACCAGGTCGACGCCTCCTTCCGGGGTGGCCGGGCGTCCCTTCATCAGCTGCCCTACGGCCTGCATGCCCTGGGTGACCGCGTTGGCGATGAGCCCCATGCCGCCCAACTCGCCCGCGACGTACATGCCCGGCACGTTGCTCTGGAAGTCGGGGCCCACCTGGGGGATGTCGACGCCGCGCTTGTCGCTGCCGAAGACCAGCTCGAGTGCGCGCGTGGGGCAGGCCCGCACGCAGGCGCCGTGGCCCACGCAGAGCGACGCGTTGACCAACGTCGCCTGGCCGTCGAGCACCTGCAGCACGCGGTGCTCGGGGCAGGCCGTCACGCACATGCCCGAGCCCATGCACTTGCCCGCGTCCACCCAGGGCCGGATGGAGACGGGCTCGCGCCGGCCGGCCTTCTCGGCCTTCTCCAGCTCCAGCCGGGCCGCCCGCTCCTCCTTGCGGAAGGTGAGAAAGGCGGGCAGCACGAAGACCACCAGGATGATCGCCACCGCGCCCAGGTAGAGCTCCACTCAGCCTCCAAACAGCTCGGCGAGCCGCGCCAGCGACCCCCCGAACAGCACCGCGCTGGCCACGTGCACCGCGACGATGAGGTACATCGCCCCGGCCAGGGGCCGATGGAACAGGTGCCAGTAGCGCATCAGGCGACCGGCCACCCGCCCCGCCTCCAGGCCCCGCTTGAGCTTGAGCTGGGCCTCGAAGGCGTCGCGGGCCTGCGCCTGGACCTCGGGGGGGAGCTCGTCGACCACGCCCTCCACGATCCGTCGACGTCGCCGCAGCTCGCCGTTGAGCCGCAGCAGGTCCGGCAGGGTGCGCACCGCCACGGAGAAGTCCTGCACCGCCGCGAGCGCCTCCGTGAGCCGGGCGGGATCGACGCCCGCCGTGCTGGCCACCAGGTCCGCGCGCAGGTCCGCCAGGGCGTCGGCGGCTTCGCTCAGGGCCAGGGTCCGGCCGCCGGTGGCGCGGGGGAGCAGGGCGTAGACGTAGCGCCCGAAGCCGCCGCTCAGGGCCACGGCGACCATGCACCAGAAGGCGATGGCCACCAGGCCCACGGGCCAGAGGAAGCCGCTGTGCACCCAGATCGCCAGGGGCCCGCCGACGCCGCAGACCACGTGGAAGCGCAGCCAGCCCGAGGGCGGCCCCAGGATCCGCCAGCGCGGCAGGGCCTTGCGCAGGCTGTACAGCAGCATGATCAGCATCAGGAACGTGCCCATGAAGCCCAGGCCCACCCCCAGCGTGCCGCCGGCCGAGAGCAGCCCGTCCAGCTCGTGACTCACGCGCTGCTCACGCGTGAGCTGGTAGTACTCACGCCCCGTCCACAGCGCGCCCACCAGCACCACGCCGATGGAGCCGGCCAGCAGCGTCGTCGCCGCCGTGGCCAGGGCCCTCAGCGCACGGGAGAGCAGCCCGTCCCCGGGGACGTCGTGCGGCAAGGCGGCGCTCACCTCTGGCTCCGGTCGCCGCGGTAGCGCGCCACCCAGGTCACGCGCAGCAGGCCCACGTGAGCGTCGGCCCAGCGGTCCCGGTCCAGCTCGTTGGTGAAGCGGTACCCGGCGGACAGCCAGACGGGGCCGACGTGCAGGTCCACGAAGAGGTCGGCGTAGATCGCGGGCTGCTGCGCGCCGACCGCGACCCTCACCGACGTGTCCACCGCGACGGTGTCGGGCTTGATGTCGACGCGCGCGGTGATCCCGCCGTCCCATCGCCAGCCCTGCTTCCAGTAGACCGCGCTGTGGTCGGTGCCCAGGTCCAGGCGTCCGCCCAGGCCCTCGAAGCCCAGGCGGAGCGTCGCGCGGGCGTGGTGCCGGGCGGGGTCGACGTGGCCCCGGAAGCGCCCGTCGCCGCCCAGGACCAGGTGGGCGCCCGCGGGCAGCTCCGGCCGCCAGCGCAGGGAGCCGCCGCCCTGGTGGTACAGGCTCAGGTCCACCGCGAAGGCGTCCGGGGGCAGGTCCTCGCCGAAGCGCGCCTCGAAGCGGGACAGGGCGACGTCGCGGGCGTGGCCCTGGTTCCAGGCCAGGGACGACCAGGTGTTCCAGAAGAAGCGCAGGCGCAGGTCGTCGCGTGGGTCCAGGGTGAGGGCGGCCGACAGGTCCGCGGGCTGGGGCGTGCCGGCGACGTCCTGCAGATCGACGGTCGCCGACAGCTCCACGTCCTCCACCGGCTCCACCCGGCCGCTCACGATCAGGGCCGCGCGGTCCAGCCCGGTGGCCGTGCCGGCGAGCTCCAGGGCGGCGCTGAGCTGCCCACGATCGTGCTGCCACAGGAACAGCGGGCCGGCGCCGATGCGCGGCGCGGGCAGGGTGGTGAAGGGGTCCGGCACCGCGCCGACCCAGCCGCCGACCTCGACCCCGCGTCCCAGCCGAACCATCGCCTGCCCGCCGTCGGCCAGCCGCCAGCGACCGCCCTCGACGCGGAAGCGGCCCAGGTCGACGCGGACCCGCTCGAAGTCCAGCCGGACCCCCAGGGCGCGGATCCGGGTGCGGTGCATGGTGGCGTCGGGGGCGCGGATCCCGATGCGCCCGTCGAAGAGGAACTGCCCCTGCACCGCGTCGGTGGACCAGCGCACCCGCAGCCGCTCGCTCAGCATCGCCTCGAAGGATCCGTGCCCCATGGAGCCCGCGCCCAGCAGCGAGACCGACGTGCGTGAGTGCACGTCCGCGGCCGAGGCCGGCGCCGCCAGGAGCAGCAGGGCGATGGCGAGCAGAGGCCTCAATCGTCTTCCCGCCCACGCGGGTGGCAGTCCAGGCAGGCGTTGGACTCCCAGCGGTAGCCCGAGGCCTCGCCCCGGTGCTCGTCGTCCATCTCCGACTGGCGGTGCGCGTGGCAGTCGATGCAGGTGAAGACGCTGCGGTCGGAGCTGTCGGTGTGGCACTCGCTGCAGGTGTCCACGCCGCGGTGGGGCAGGGGGAAGAAGTCGTCGTGGTCCACGGCCGCCGACGCCCAGTCCTCCAGGCTGTGGCACGGCCCGCACTCGCCCGGGTCGTGGGGGGAGGGGCGGTCGGCCTCGTGGCAGGAGGCGCACTGCCAGCCCGCGCGGTCCTCGATGACCTCGCCGTGGCAGTCGCTGCAAGAGGTGTCGGCGTGAGTGCCCGTGAGCGCCACGTGCACGAAGTCGGCGGAGTCGGCGGGCGCGCAGCCCGTCAGCAGGAGCAGGAGCAGGAGCCTCATCGGGCGCCTCCGAACGAGAAGCTGGCGTCGCCCCAGTCGTGCTCGCGGTGGCACATGCGGCAGTCGGACGTGAGCGGGTCGTTGTGCAGGGTGTCGTCGGGCTGCTGCCCGGCGTGGCAGCGCTCGCAGGTGTCCGCGGTGCCGGCGAAGCCCCGGGCGTGGCAGTCCTGGCAGGAGGTGACCGCGTGCGCGCCGCGCAGCTGGTAGCCCGTGACGGCGTGGCGGAAGGAGGTGCGCAGCCAGTCGTCCTGGCGGTGGCAGTCGGTGCAGCCCTCGCCCAGCAGGTTGCGGTGGGGGTCGTCGGCGCCGTGGCAGCCCACGCACTCGGGGCCCGCGGCGGCCTTGGGGGCCCGCCCGGCGTGGCAGTCGGCGCAGACCAGGGAGCCGTGCGCGCCCACCAGGGGGAACCCCGTGGCGTCGTGGCCCAGGTCCCCGAACGTGGCGTCCGCCCAGCCCGCCGGGGCGTGGCAGGTGCCGCAGTCGCCGTCGTAGTGGTCCTTCGGGGTGTCGTCCCGGTGGCAGGATTCGCAGGCCGTCTCCGCGCCCCGGTAGGCGGAGTCGGTGTGGCAGTCCGAGCAGGCGGGCTCGTCGTGCTTTCCCTCCAGGGGCCAGACCGCGTGGTCGAAGCGCACCTCCGCCCAGGCCGCCGTGACGTGGCAGTCGGTGCAGGACTCGGGGGCCAGGTGGCCCTGGTGGGGGTCGTCGTCGCGGTGGCAGTCCAGGCAGCTGCCGAAGGCCAGACCGACCAGCTTGCGCTCCTCACCGCTGCGGTGGCAGTCCTCGCACGAGGCGTCGACGTGGGCGCCGTCCAGCGTGTAGTCGGTGCGGCCGTGGTCGAAGTCGTCGACCGCCCACCGCCCGTCGGTGTGGCAGGCCTCGCAGGCCTCGGGCGCGAAGCGCTCCTGGTGCACGTCGTCGTGGCACGTGGAACATGACTCCATGGGCAGCCCCGCGAACGTCGCCGCCGGGCCCTCGCTGTGGCAGTCGTCGCAGCCCACGTCGGCGTGCTCGCCCCGCAGGGGGAACTTCGTCTGGTCGTGGTCGATGACCCCCTCGGTGAAGCCCCCGGCCTCGCTGGAGTGGCAGGCGTCGCAGTCCCGGGGCGCGAACTGGCCCTCGTGCACGTCCTCGTGGCAGGCGTCGCAGCGCTCGTGGGCCAGGGGGCGGTAGCGGGCGGCCTCGCCGCGGCCGTGGCAGGTGCGGCAGGTGACGTCTCCGTGAGCGCCCTCCAGGGGCCAGATCCCGTGGTCGAAGCTCGGGATGCGGAACTGCTTCTGGTCGACGCTGTGGCAGGACTCGCAGGTGCGGTCGGCGAACTGCTCCCGGTGCGGGTCCTGGTGGCAGTCGATGCAGGCCTCGGCCGCGGTCGGCGCGAAGCGGGCGTCCTTGTGGCAGTCCTCGCAGGCGACGTCGACGTGTTCTCCGTGCAGGGCGTAGTCGGCGTCGGCGGGCTTGTTGTGGTCGAAGAGGGAGGCGGCGAGGGGCAGGGCGTCCCAGTCCTCGGCGTCGTGGCAGGCGCGGCAGTTGGCGAGCAGGGGGCGGGTGCTCTCACCAGCTCCATGGGGCTCCTCGTGGCAGGACTCGCAGTCCGAGGAGAGGCCGATGAAGGCGTCGGGGGCCTCCTCGTGGCAGGCCTCGCAGTCCAGGGGGGCGTGCTCGCCGCGCAGGGCGAAGCCGGTGGCCTGGTGGTTGAAGGCGTCCTGGTCGAACTGGATGAGGGCGAAGTCGCGGCCGCGGTGGTCGGCGTGGCAGCTCTGGCAGTTGTCGTCGCGGTTGGCGTGCAGGCCGGTGCGGGCGGTGATCTGGTCCTGCACGGAGTCGTGGCAGGCCAGGCAGCGGGTGGCGGTGACGCCGGCGCCGGGCTCGTGGCACTCGGTGCACTTGAGGATCCGGTCCAGGTCGGCGTGATCGTGGGCCAGCGGCCCGGGGCTCACGAAGCCGCCCAGCCCCTGCGCGCCGGCCAGGCCGGGCAGCCACAGCAGGGCCAGGAGCAGGAGCCCGCGGGGCATTCAGTCCTCCAGTTCCATGCGGGCGGACTCGGCCACGTTGGCCTCGAAGACCGCGAGCAGGTCGGCGTTGTGGTCGGCGTCGATGAGCACGGTGTCGACGGTGAGGTCGCCGTCGTCGGGGTCGATGCCATCGAACCAGAGGTCGACGTCGAACAGCACCCGGAAGCGGTTGAGCGCGTCCTGCAGGCTCAGCTCCTCCTCGATCTCGAACTCCCACTGCGCCCCGGACGACACGGCGAAGGGCTGTCCGGTGTTCGTTCGGCCCTCCAGGTACAGCGTCAGGCCGTCCACGGGCTCGCCGTCGGCGGGGTTGGGCTCGACGTGGAACTCGAGCTCGCAGACCAGGTCGTAGGCCAGGGTGATCTCCGGCAGCGGCTGCGGGTCGCGCAGGTCCACGGCGAAGGGCCCCGGGTACTCCAGCTCGTCCTCCTCCCCGGCGTCGCAGGGCTTGATCTCCAGGCCGTTGATGTTCATGTGGGCCGCGGTCACGGCCTGGACGTCGCGCGCCTGGCTGATGGCCAGGCCCTCGCCCCCCACGATGAGGTCGGCGCGCAGGGCGTTGCCGGTGTCGGTGCCCTGGCCTCCGTCGGGCAGGCAGCCGCAGAGGAGGACGAGGGACAGCAGGGACTCAGGACGCATCGGTGTCTCCGGGGGGCCAGTCGGTGACCGGGAAGAGCTGGAAGGCGAAGTGGTGCACGGCCTGGGCGCCGTCGCCGGTGCCGTCCAGCTGCAGGATCTCCTGCCGGATCTCGTACATGCGTTTGCGCAGGTGGTCGACCTGGGGTCGGGACAGTCGCAGGGTGACGCCGCCGACCTCGCGGTCCTCCAGGGGCATGCTGTCCATCGCCTCCTCGGCCCGCCGCAGCATCTGCTGGTGGAAGCGACGGGCCGCCAGCACGCGCAGCTGCGGCCCCGTGGTCAGCAGCGGCTCGGCCTGGCGCAGCCCCTCCTCACCCCGCTCCAGCAGGCCCAGCTCCAGCAGCAGGTCCAGGGCCTCCTGCGCCTGGGCGGGGCGGATCGGCGGGCGGAGCTGCTGCGCCACCCACTCGGGGTCCTCCACGAAGTCGTCCCGGGCCACCAGCTCGCGGATGGGCACGCAGTACCAGAGGGCGTAGTAGTCGTACTGGCTGCGGTCGATGCGGTGGGTGGCGCGGTAGGGCGGGACGCTGGACAGGACCTCGTACCAGCGGGCCCGCTCCTCGGTCGTCTGGCTCTGGTTCATCTTGACCAGGGCCTGCCAGTAGCGCGTGGCCAGGGGATCCAGGTCCAGCGCGGTGGCGAAGCGGCCCGCTGTGTCCTCGGTCAGGTTGCGGTCGCCGTCCATCACCAGCTTGAGGTAGCTGGGCGAGCCCAGGCCCGCCTTGCGGCTGAACCAGCGGTAGGAGTAGCGCGGCCCCTGCTCGCGCAGCGCGGCCCACCACACCCCGAGGAACTCGCGGTAGTCCAGAAATTCGAAGACGACGGGGAGGGTGTGAGTACGGGCCACGTCCAGAGGCTAGGGGCATGATGGCGGGTGCGCACGTTGTTTCTGGTCGATCCTGTATCCACGTGAGTACAGACGGCGTCGATGGTGGTGAGTACGGCGCGGCGGATCGCCTACGATCCCACCATGCTCCTCCTCCCCGCCCCCTGGCCCTCCCTGCTGCTGCACGCCGATCTGGTCCTGCTGGAGCCGCCCTGGTGCTACGGGCCGTCGCCGTCCCCGCGGATCGACGTCGCGAGGCTGAGCACGCTGGCGCGGCGGGGCGGGGTGGTGCTGACGGACATCCCCGACGCCTGGGACAGCCTGGAGGAGGCGCTGGCCGTGCCCGGGGTGGTGGGGGCGGTGGCGGTGGCCTGCGACGGCATCGACCTGTGGGTGGGCCGGGCCTTCGAGCTGGCCCTGGAGGTGCCCCTTCGCCGCACGACGGAGACCACGGCGGCGCGCTACGAGCTCCGGGATCCCGGGGAGGCGCAGGCGGTGCTGGAGGCCCTTGGCCGGGCGGCGAGGGGAGAGTGACTGCGTCGGTCCGGAGCGTCGATCGCCCCCGGTGAGGGGCAGGGCAATCGCATGACCCAGCGATCACCCCCCACCCCGAACCTGATCGAGCACG
>CALCXL010000068.1 GCA_937907595.1 uncultured Pseudomonadota bacterium | reverse complement strand
CGTCGTCGGGGGATGCGTCGTCGTCGTCTTGGACGAGCGGGTCCCGCGGCCCGCAGTCCGTGCAGTCGCTGCCGTAGTCGCACTCGCTGAAGCTTGAACCGGGCCCGCCGTCGTCGCACTCGCCGTCGGAGGCGAAGGCGCAGGTGTCCGAGCAGAGGGACTCATCGGCCGCGTCGTCGTCGTCGTCGTCGGGGGGCGTGATCAGGGAGCACGCCGCGAGGGTCAGGGAGAGCGCGAGCAGAGCAAGGCGGGTCATCATCGGAGCCTCCGGCAGGAGGTCATCCTAGCGAACAAGGAGGCCAGAACCGGCCAAAAATGCCCCCCAGTGGCCTCCTGGTGCCCCGTTCGCCTCAGGGCTCGGTGGAGATCAGCGTGGGCATGTCGCCCTCCCCGTCGCCGTCGTACCGCTCGATCGGCGCCGTCACCCACGCCGCGTAGTCGTCCAGGGTCTCCGGCCGGGGCATGCAGTCGCCGTCGACGTCGTCGGGGTCCGTGGCCGCCCAGTCCGAGCGGGGCGACAGGTAGGACTGCAAGCGCAGAATGCCCGCCTGCTGGTACTCCAGGACCCGCGCGTCGGGGCAGGGGACCATTGTGCACCGGGAGCCCCCGACGAGCAGCCTGGGTTGGCGGGACGGGGCCTCCATGGCGTCGCACCCGCGGGGGTTCTCGGGCCCCCGGCGAGCCGCTAGCCTCCGCAGGAGGACGGACCTGGGGACGAGCGGGGGGAGCGTGGGAGCATCGAAGCCAGCCGGTCGGGCCTCAGGGCCCAACCCGCTCGAGGCGTACCTGGCCGACTGCCGTGCGCTCGTGGTGGAGCAGATCGAGGACATCGTCGCGTCCGGCGACGACGGTCCCCTGCGCGGCCTCATCATGGACTACCCGCTGCGCCCCGCGAAGGCCCTGCGGCCCGCGATCTGCATCGCGACCTGCCGCGCGCTGGGCGGCCACCTGGACGCGGTCGCCCCGTCCGCCGCCGTCCTGGAGCTCTTCCACAACGCGTTCCTGGTGCACGACGACGTGGAGGACGGCTCGGAGCTGCGCCGGGGCGGGCCGACGCTGCACCGGGAGCACGGCGTGCCCATCGCGGTCAACGTGGGCGACGCCATGTTCGCCCTCAGCCTGCAGCCCCTGCTGGACAACACCGAGCGCATCGGCCTGGGAGCGGCGCTGGAGGTGCTGCAGATCGTCGCCACGATGTGCCGCCACTCGGTCGAGGGGCAGGCGCTGGAGCTCGACTGGATCCGCCGCAACCGCTGGGACCTGGCGGAGGACGACTACATGCACATGGTGGAGAAGAAGACCGGTTGGTACACCTTCATCGCCCCTGTGAAGGTGGGCGCGGTGATCGCGGGGGCGGAGCCGTCGACGGGGGAGCGGCTGGTCGAGTTCGCGCAGGCGCTGGGCCGTTCCTTCCAGATCCAGGACGATCTGCTCAACCTCCAGGACGGCGACGGCTACGGCAAGGAGGCCGACGGCGACCTGTACGAGGGCAAGCGAACGCTGATCCTGCTGTTCGCCCTGGAGGCCGCCGACGAGGCCGAGCGGCAGCGGGCGCTGCGCATCCTCGGCCTGCCCCGGGAGGACAAGACCGCCGCGCAAGTGAGCTTCCTGCGGGACCTGATCCAGCGCACCGGGGGCGACCGACGCGCCCGCGATCACGCCGAAGAGCAGGCGATCGCCGCAGCCCGGGGGCTGGAGTCCCTGGCCCCTGTGATGGGGCCGAGCCGCCACCTCGACTTCCTGCGCGCCCTCGTGGACTACGTGCACACCCGGAGCCGCTGATGGACGACCTCCTGGCCGCCTTGCAGGCGCGAAAGCTCGATCTGGCCGACGCGCTGGAGGATCTCTGGCGCAGCCGGGAGGCGACCGCCGCGTCCGCGCCCCCCTCCCCCGCCGCCGGCAGCTCCGTGGCGACGCGGCGGCTGGCCGCGCTGCTGGGCCTGCGCTCGGAGCTCGTCGCCCTGCTCACCTCCGGCGAGGGTGTCGACCTCCCCCCCCTGCCGGAGCCCTTCGAGCAGCTCCGCACGGCCGCAGTCCGCCAGCCATGGGCCGCGCAAGCCCTGCTGGCTGCCCTTGCGGAGGAGGGCGATCGCTTCGCCCGGAGCGAGGAAGGAGCCGCCGTCGCCGCCCGCCTGCGAGCCTCGACCGCTGTGCAGGACCTCACCCGGCAGTTCGCCGACTCCACCGGCCGGGTCTTCGAGGCCCACGACTCGGCGGTGCCCGAGCGCTGGTTCGACGTGCTGTTGGCCGCCCGACAGGCCGGGGAGGAGGGCGGTTGAGCGGCCTCCGCGACGCCTTTGTTCCCGACGATGTCGACGACGCCACGCTCCTGGCCCTCATCGGCGCGGTGGCGTGGGCGCGGCGATTCGAGACGGCGCTGCAGGAGCTCATCGACGGAGAGGCCACCGCGGAAGGAGCACACCCCGGGGGGCAGGGCCCCGACCCCACCCCGCACGAGCCGACCCTGCGGGCGCTCCTCGGCCTGAGCTCCCTCTGCCGGCAGCTCGTCGCTCTGGACCCCGGGCCCTCCGCGCAGGTGGAGCTGCCGGTCGCGCCGGCGGGCCGGCTCCTGCGATGAGCCTGGGCACCGTCGACAGCTGGCGGCTGGAGACCCGCCCCGGCGGCGCGCCCTGGACCGAGTGGCAGCACTTCCTGGTCCAGTTGCCGGACCTGCACGTCCTGGTGAACCTGTCCTGGGACCAGGCCCTGGATGGGGGCCGCTCGATCGTCGTGGCCTGGGACGGCGCCTGGGCCGGCGGGGTCGAGGTGTTCCGCGGCGGCCGGGTGGGCATCGTCCCCGGACGGATCGACGCCCGCCTGGGCCGCACCCGCCTCACCTTCGACGGTCTGCGCTACCACCTGCACCTGCGCATGGACTCCGGCGCGGTGAAAGCCGATCTGTCCTTCACGCCCACCTGCGACGCAGTCCCCTCCTACAACCTCAAGCTCGGTACGCGGCCGATGTCCTGGGTGCAGCTCCCCCGGCTGGTCGTCTCGGGCCGCATCGCGCTGAACGACCGCGAGCACACCCTGGCCGGCGCGCCGGCCTACCACGACCACAACTGGGGTCGCTTCCGCTGGGCCGACGACTTCGCGTGGGAGTGGGGCACGATCGCGCCCCGGGAGTCGACGTCGCCCTGGTCCTTCGCGCTGCTGCGCACCACCGACCGGGGGCGGCGACGCCTGCGCGACCGCGTGCTCTACGTCTTCAAGGAAGGCCGGCGCGCGCGGCTCTTCGAGCCCCACCAGATCCGCGTGCGCAGCCCGGGCACCCTCACCCCGCCGGACCAGTTCACCGTGCCCGCGGCGGCCCACCTGCTGCTCCCTGGGGCCCTGGGCGACCTGCCGGCGGACATGACCTTCTCCGCGCAGGACGGCGACGACGTCCTGGAGCTTCGGGTGGTGGGCCGCCGCCTCGCCCGCATCGTCATCCCGGAGGAGGACGGGGTGGGGGTCGTGGTCATCAACCAGGTGTTCGTGCGCGGGGAGGCGGAAGGCCGAATCGGCGGGGAGGACCTGCAGGCGGAGGGCTCCGGCGTGGTGGAGATGATCCGTGGCCACCGCCACCCCTGCTCGCTGGCCGACATCCCACCGCGGCGACGTCGCACGGCGGACGGCTCCCTCGGCTCCCTGCTCGCCCGGGCGCTGGACCGCATCGAGCGAAAGCAGCCCGAGCACTGCGCCGCCATCCTGGGCGCATTGGGCCCGCTGCGGGTGGCCGTCGATTGCGGGGCGGAGTCCTTCGGGTTCGCCGCCGACTGCGTCGAGGACCGGGGCGGGGACGACGGGCTGCCCGCCTGGGGGACACCCCTCCAGGGGGCGGGTCACGACCTCTGCGTGCGCTTGGACCGCCGCGCGCTGCGCGCGTTGGTGGGTGGCGAGCTCACCCTGGAACAGGCCATCGCCCGACGCCGGGTGGACGTGCAGGGCACCGTGCCCGACGTCCTGGCCCTGCACCGCACGGTGACGTCCTTCGTGCACGCCGCGCTGCGCACCCCCGGGCTTGAAGACCTGCACCGCGAGTTGATGGAGGAGAGACCATGACCGGGATCCGGACCGTGACCGTCTTCGGCGCCGGCATCGCCGGCCTCACCGCAGCGATGGAGTTGTCCGAGCGCGGCTTCGACGTGCAGGTGGTGGAGGCCGCCACCCACGTTACGCCCCAGGGTCGCCGGGACATCGCCGTCGGCGGCCTCGCGCGCACCCAGTACGCGCTGGTGCCCCTGCCCGTCGAACGCGCCGACCTGGAGGCGGCCGCGCGGGGCGAGCGGGCGCCCGTCGCCGCCATCCCCCTGGAGCGCCCGCACCGCTGGGGAGACACCGAGGCCGACCTGGACGACGCGGCCGACGCGCTGCTGGGCCCCTACCGCGGCTTCGTGGTCCAGGTGGATCGGCCCGCGCTGCGGGATGCGTTGGCGGAACGTGGGGTGCCGGGGGAGCGGATCGAGGTGGCGACCGGCGCGCCCGCCCTGCGCCTGCGGGCCGCGGTGGTGCACGGCGAGCACGGCTTTCGCTTCTTCCCCGCCTTCTACCGGCACCTCCACGACAGCCTGAGGCGCGTGCGGAGCGGGGACGAGACGGTCTTCGATCGGCTCGTCCCCGTCCACGAGCAGGCCCTGGCCGTCGGGGGGCGGCCCGCGCGGGTGCTGCCCCGGAGCGGAGCGGCCGGCGCCGACGTCCTGCAACGCACGGTCGACGCGCTGTCGGAGGCCGTCGGGGTCACGGCCCGGGACGTGCTGCTGTCGACGCTGCGCCTGCTCCGCTACGCGACCACCGGAAGGGTGCGGCGCGAAGCGAGCTGCGAGCGGACCAACTCCTTCGACTACTTCACCCTCACCGACCCCGACGGCGTCGACGAGGGCGGGGCGCGGCTGGACTACTCCCCCGCCCAGGAAGCCTTCTTCCGGCACTGTCCGCGCACCCTGGTGGCGCTGGACGGCGAGCACGGAGACGCCAGGACGGCGTGCTCGGTGTGGCTGCAGCTCATGCTCCCGCCGCCCCCGGGCGCGCCCGTCGACGCCATGCTGGACGGCCCCACCTCCGAGGCGATGCTCGAGCCCTGGAGGCGGCACCTGGAGGCCGCTGGGGTCCGCTTCTTCAGCGGCCGCCTCAAGCCCCTGGCGCCCTCGGACGGGCGGTTTTCCCTGGACGTCGAGCCGGTCCTGCCCGGCGGGCTCGAGGGCTACCAGCCCAACGCGGACTACACCGTCGTGGCCCTGGACCTGCTCGCGGTCGAGCGCCTGACGCGGGACCTGGGGGGCGAGTTCTTCGATCGACTCCGCTCCTTCGTGCACGAGGTACCCACAGAGCCGGGGGGCGAGAGCTGCGCGCCGCGGGACCCGGAGACGGCCTGCGGGCACCTGCCCTGGGACGGGCTGCAGACGCTGACGGGGGTGCAGTTCGGCCTGGGCACCCGGAGCGAGCTCGCCCGCTGCAATCTGTACCTGGCGGACTCCCCGTGGGCGCTGTCCTCCATCGCCCAGAGCGCGTGGTGGCGGCGCGCGCCCTCCCTCGACTCCGACGGGCACCTCTGCTGGCTGTCGGTGGACATCGGCGAGGCCCGGGTCAAGGGGCTGTGCGGCGGGACCCTCTGGGGCCTGGATGCCGCCGGCATCGCCCGGGAGACCTGGGCCCAGATGCGCGCCGGCCTCGGCAGCCCGAGGCTGGCGACGCCGCTCTGGTTTCATGTGGATCAGTGGCTGGAGTTCGGCGACTCGCGCCTGCAGCGCAACCGCTCCCCCTTCTTGGTGAACCCGGTCGGGGAGTGGGCGCGTCGACCCGGGCCGCCGCCGGGACGCACCGAGCTGCTGGGCGGCCAGATCGCCTTCGCCGGCACCTGGCTACGCACCCACACCCGGCTGACCACGATGGAGGCAGCGAACGAGTCCGCTCGGCACGCGGTCAACGCCATCTTGCTGCACCTGGACGGAGAGCTCGCCCCACCCACTCCAGAGCCCCCGCAGCCGGCGTCGGGCCGGGCGGAGCCGCTCATCCCCCGGAGCACCGCGGTGGGGGACCTGTGCCCCGTGTGGGACCCCGAAGAGCACGAGGCTGAGCCCCTGCGCTTCCTCAAGGAGCTCGACGACCTGCTCTTCGCGCGCGGGCTGCCGCACGTGGCGACGATCCTGCGGTTGGAGCAGCTGCCCGACGGATTCCACGAGGCCCAGGACCCGGTGGTCGCGGTGGCCGAGCACCTGCGCGCTTCCGTCGAGCGGGAGCTGGCCCTCCGCCCGGAGCTCGGGGGCGACCTGGGCACGCTGCTGAGGCTGCTGCGGGCGGGGCACGGGGGCTGAGCAGGCGCGCCCTCGAAGCGCGAACCAGGACCAGCCGCTCGACGCGGACGCCCTCAAGCCACCAGCACACACCCCGCCCCCACCGCCAGGGCACTGAGCCCGTCGCGCAGGGTGCGCTCCTCTCCGCGCAGCATGGAGAAGAGGCTGGCGAAGAGCACGCTGGAGTTGCGCAAGGCGGTCAGGCGGCCGGGGCCGTGCTCCTTGAGGACGACCAGGAACAGCAGGAACGACGTGCAGCAGAGCAGGCCGGCGACCAGGACGATCGGCCCGTGCTGCCGCATGCAGGCGGCCAGCCGCCGACGACGCCCCGACCCCAACATGGCGATCTGCCCCGGCACCGACAGACCCACTGAGCCCGCAAACAGCGTGAAGGCGTCGATGCCCTCGGCCAGGGCCCGCTTGTACAGCAGGGGGTAGACGGCGATGGTCACCCCGCAGACCGCCGCGAGGACCACCCCGGAGCGCGAGGGCGCCCCCTGCACCAGGGCGAAGAGTCCCGCGCTGAGCAGGGCGACGCCCGCCAGCTCCGAGGGCGCCAGGCGCTCGCCGAAGAGCAGCAGCGCGCCCGGCACCACCAGCAGCAGCCCCAGCCCGCGCGACAGCCCGTAGCCCGTGCCCAGGGGCAGGCGCTGCAAGGCGGCGGCCAGGGTGACGAAGTAGAGGACCTCCACCCCCGCGCAGGCGACGACCCAGGGCAGCGCCGCGGCCGGCGCGCTCAGCTCGAAGGCCAGGGCCCCCACCAACCCCGCCGCAGCGACGGAGACCGCCCCCAACAGCGCGCTGGCCGCGGCCTTGTCCTCCGTCGACTTGAGCACGGCGTTCCAGGCGGCGTGCAGGACCGCCGACAGCAGGATGAAGGCGAGGGCGCCGGCGGGGAGGGAGAGGGTCACGGCGGGGGAGGATAGGCGGGCCGTCCGCAGATCACGCAGCGGGGCAGGATCGAGGAGGAGCGAAGCGGCGTCGATGCCCCGGCTGTGGAAACCCGTCCCTCCTTGGCCCCGCCCCGAATTCCGCGCAAGATCAGCGCAGGGGGGAACTTCATGACCGAGCGGGAGCGCTGGAACGGAGCAGGATGGGCAGCCGTCCTGGGGCTCCTGCTCGTCGCCGGATGCGAGGCGGAGCCGCCGGAGTCCGTGGGCGACGCGGCCCTGGCGGTCTTCGACGGACCCGTCGACAGCCTGGACACCTAGACCCGGGCCGGCGGGCAGGCGGGGGCCCTCCTGGGGGACTGCACCGCCGCGGCCGGGGACGTCAACGGCGACGGCTTCGCCGATCTGCTGGTGGGCAGCAGCGCCTGGGACGGCGCAGTCGCTGACGAAGGCGCCGTCTGGCTGCACCTGGGCTCCGCCGACGGGCCGGTCTCCCCCGCTGGCTGGGCGACGGCCGGTGAGCCGGGCAGCAGCTTCGGGCTGGGCGCGCGCGGGGTCGGGGACCTCAACGGCGACGGCTTCGACGACATCGCCGTGCCGGCGCGCACCTGGACGGACTCGCTCAGCGAACAGGGGCGGGTGGCGGTCTGGTTCGGCGGGGACGCGGGGCCGGCCGTCGATCCCGACTGGGAGGTCCTCGGCGACGTCGCGGGCGGCCACCTGGGCTGGAGCGTGGCGGGGGTGGGCGACGTCAACGGCGACGGCTTCGGCGACCTGCTGATCTCCGCCCCCGACGCGGAGGGCGCGGTGGCCGACGAGGGCCGCGTGGACCTCTATTTCGGCTCCGCCACCGGCCTGGGCGCTGCGCCCGACTGGAGCTGGAGCATCGCCCAGGTGTACGGACCGAACGCGGCCACGGACGGCGCGGACCTCGGTGGCGGGAACGGCAGCCTGGCGGGGCTCGGGGACGTGGACGGAGACGGCAACGCGGACTTCGCGGTGGGCGCGCCGGGCTGGAACAGCAGCGCCACGCTGGAGGACGCGGGGCGGGTCTACGTGTTCCGCGGCAACGCGGCGGGTCCGGCCTCCAGCCCCTGGACCACGATGGGGAGCGGCACGGCCGGCCAACAGTTCGGCTACTCCCTGGCCGGGCCCGGCGACATCAACGCCGACGGCTACCCCGACCTGGTGGTCGGCACCCCCCACTACGGCAGCACATCAGAAGGCCGGGTCACCATCCACCCGGGCTGGCCGGGCGGGATTCAGACCGCCGTGTGGTGGGCCGTTGGCTGCGATGTGGCGTCCTGCAGCGCCGAAGTCGGTTCGTCCGTGGAGGCAGCGGGGGACGTCGACGGCGACGGCTACCCCGACTTCGTGGTCGGCGCCCCGCGCTACGGCAGCAACGAGGTGGGGCGCGCGATCACGTTCCTGGGCGGCTCCGGCTGGCCTTCGCAGGCCGTCAGCGACATCGGGCGGGTGTCGGGGACCGCGGTCGGCGAACGCCTGGGAGACCAGGTCGCGGGCCTGGGCGACGTGGACGGCGACGGACTGGGGGACATCGCCGTGGCCTCGCGCTGGCCGGGCGGAGCCGGGGACGAGGGACGGGTGGAGGTCCTGTCGGGCGCGGGGCGGGGGCCCGGCGGGGTCAGCTGGCAGATCTCCTCGACGGTGACGGACGACCTCCGCGGCCGCTACCACGCCGTCGGCGACGTCAACGCCGACGGCTACGACGACCTCGTCACCAGTTGGGAGGGACGGACCGAGACCGCCACCGCCGAGGGCCGCCTGGAGCTGTACCTCGGCAGCAACACCCCCCTGGGCAGCGCGGTCTGGAGTTGGAGCAGCGGGCAGGCGGAGTCCGACCTGCGATACCTCGCCTTCGGCGACTTCGACGGGGACGGCTACGACGACCTGGCGGCGGGGGCGCCGGCCTGGGACGACACCGCGACCAACGAGGGCGCGGTCTTCGTCTTTCCCGGCTCCGACGCGGGGCTCTCCGCGGCGCCGACCCTCACCATAACCGAAGGCGTCGGAGGCATCGGCTACGGCCGGGTGGCGGCCCTGGACGCAGACGGCGACGGCTACGACGACCTCGCGGTGGGCGCGTCAGGCTGGGATGGGGCCTTCGTGAACGAGGGAGCGGTGTTCCTGTACCCCGGCTCGGCCTCCGGGCTGGACACGTCGGCGGCGTGGATGGCGGCGGGCGGACAGGCGGGCGCGAGGCTCGGGTTCCCAGCCCCCGGCGGCGACGTGAACGGCGACGGCTTCGAGGATCTGCTCGTGGGCGCGCTGTACGGCGATGGGCCCCCGGGCGGGAACGTGGGTTGGTTGGACCTGTTCCAGGGCTCCCCCGACGGCCTGCCCCCGGTCCCGGACTGGACCAGCTTCGGCCTCACCCCCAACGACCTGTTCGGGTACTACCCCCGATCCGCCGGCGACGTGAACGGCGACGGCTTCGGCGAGGTCGTCGTGGGCGCGCACTTGTGGGGATCCTCCAGCTTCGAGGGCTACGTCGAGCTGTACATGGGCGGGCCCGCCGGACCCTCGAACGCGTCGCTGGTGCTCCTGACGCTCCCCGCCTCCGCCTCCGGTACCGAAGGCGTTGTGCAGTTCGGCGCGGGAGTGGGTCGCGGCGGCGACTACGACGGCGACGGGTTCAGCGACCTGGCGGTCGGCGCGACCCACGTCGAGACAGCCGAGCGGTACGCAGGCTGGGTGGGCGTCTACCGCGGCAGCGAGGCCGGCCCCGCCACGAGCCCCGATGCCACCTTCCCCGGCGAGGAGCACCTCGAGTACCGGGGCGGGGACGTCGGCGCGGGCGACTTCGACGGCGACGGCGTCAGCGACCTCCTCTACTACGACCACAACGGCCGGGGCCTCATCCCCCACCGCAACCAGGCCGGCCGCCTCAGCCTCCGCCGCGGCAACGGCGGCGGCACCCAGCAAGGCCCCGCCGTGCGCATCCAGCAGGCCGACGGCTCCGCCCCCATCGCCCTGGGCGGCCTCTCCGCCACCGGCGGCTTCCTCTGGCTGCACGACGCCAACGCCCCCTACGGACGCGGCATGGTCCGCGTCCAGGTCGAGGCCGAGCCTGCCGGCGCCCCCTTCGACGGACAGGACCTGCACGTCGGCGACTGGACCCTGCTCGACAGCAACGGCACGACCCTGATCGAACCCGTCGACGGCCTCGCCGCCCAGACCGCCTTCCACGTCCGCGCCCGCCTGGAGTTCGACCCCGTCGGCAACCCGCCCCAGCGCTTCACCCGCTGGTTCCCGCTGGACCCCGGCGACCCCCACGGCGTGCACGTCCGCACCTGGCCCGACGGCGACGGAGACGGCATCGCCGACGACGCCGACTGCGATCCCTTCGACCCCACCGTCTACGCCGGCGCCCCCGAGCTCTGCGACGCCATCGACAACGACTGCAACGGCGGCACCGACGAGCCGTTCGACGCCGACGAGGACGGGGCCTACGACGCCTCCAACCCCGCCTGCGCCGCCGTCTGGGCCCCACCGCTGGACTGCGACGACACAGACCCCGCCATCCACCCCCTGGCGGCCGAGGCCTGCGACGGGATCGACAACAACTGCGACGGCGACCCGGACGAGGACTTCGACGCCGACGGAGACGGCTGGCTGGACGCCGACGAGCCCGCCTGCCTCGCCCTCGCCGTCCCCCTGGACTGCGACGACGACGCCCCATCGGTGCACCCCACCGCCACGGAGGTCTGCGACGGGGTCGACCAGGACTGCGACGACCCCGGCGACGGCTCGGGCATCGACGAGGACTTCGACGCCGACAACGACGGGTACTTCGACGCATCGGCGCCCGGCTGCGTCACCGCCTGGGGAGCCCCATCGGACTGCGACGACGCCGACCCCCTGCTCCGCCCCGGCGCCCCCGAGGGCTGCGACGGGGAGGACACCGACTGCGACGGCGCCCTGGGCGGCGACGAGACGGACGACGACCTGGACGGCCTCACCGAGTGCGACGGGGACTGCGACGACGCGACCGCCCTCATCGCCCCCGGGGCCGCCGAGATCTGCGACGGCGCGGACAACGACTGCGACGGCCTGATCGACGCCGACGACCCGGACACCGACGCGGACGCCGACGGCTGGAGCGCATGCGGCGACCCCGCGGACTGCGACGACGGGACCGCCACCACCTGGCCCGGCGCAGCGGAGACCTGCACCGACGGCGTGGACAGCGACTGCGACGGCTCCCAGGTCGACGAGTTCCTGGACACCGACGGGGACGGCACGCCCGACTGCCTGGACTCGGACGCGGACGGCGACGGCTTCGCCCCCATCGCCGTGGGCGGCGCGGACTGCGACGACGGCCGAGCCCAGGTGCACCCGGGGGCGCCGGAGCTCTGCGATGGGCTGGACGACGACTGCAACGGCGGGGTGCCGGCCGACGAGGTGGACGGCGATGGCGACGGCTTCGTGCCCTGCGGCCCCTGGGCGGGGGACGGCGGCCTCGCGGGGGACGACTGCGACGACGACGACGACGACGTGCACCCCGGCGCGGACGAGGGCTGCGACGGGATCGACAGCGACTGCGATGGCGCGCCCGCCGCCGAGGAGGTGGACGACGACGGCGACGGCGCCGCCGAGTGCGAGGGCGACTGCGACGACGCGGCCCCCGCCGTGCACCCCGACGCCGCCGAGCTCTGCGACGGGCTGGACCACGACTGCGACGGCTTGCTGGGCGGCGACGACCCGGACACGGACAGCGACAGCGACGGCCACGGCCTCTGCGACGACCCCGCCGACTGCGACGACACCGACCCCGACGCCTGGCCCGGCGCCGCGGAGACCTGCGCCGACGGCGCCGACACCGACTGCGACGGCTCGATCGTGGACGAGTTCCTGGACACCGACGGCGACGGCCGCCCCGACTGCGACGACCCGGACGCCGACGGCGACGGCCTGGCCGCGATCTCCGAGGGCGGCAGCGACTGCGACGACACCAACGCCGCGGTCTACCCCGGCGCCGACGAGCTCTGCGACGGGCTGGACGGCGACTGCAACGCCGGCGTGCCCGGCGACGAGCTGGACGGCGACGGCGACGGCTGGGTGCCCTGCGCGCCTTGGGTGGGCGACGGCTCGGTGACCGGAGGCGGCGACTGCGACGACGGCGACGCGGCCGTCTCCCCCGGCGCCGCCGAGCTCTGCGATGGCCTGGACCAGGACTGCGACGGCGCCATCGACGAGGACCTGCCCACCTCCACGTGGTTCCGCGACCGCGACGGCGACGGCCACGGCGACCCCAGCGAGCCCCACGGCGACGGACCCGGCTGCGACCCCGGGGCCGAGTGGGTGGAGCTCGACGACGACTGCGACGACGCCGACAGCGACGTGCACCCGGGGGCGGTGGAGGTCGAGGGGAACGGACAGGACGAGGACTGCGACGGGACCGCCCAGGGCGCTCCGGAGACGACCCTGAGCGAGGCCCCCGGCATCGCCTGCTCGCCGCTGGGTCGACCCTCGCCGCCGAGCGGCCTCCTGCTGGTCATCGGCTTCTCAGTCGCCCGGCGCCGGCGAGCGGCCCCCCCCCGCGCCTGATCCGACAGCCGGTCCCCCGCCCCGCCGAGCCGCCTGCTCGTAGATCGCGCAGACAACGATGAGGCCGCCGTTGCCGGTGGACGCGGGAACCCGATCGGCCTCCCCCCACCCTTCACGAGCAGTCGGGCCTCCAGACCTCCGCGCTGTCCGCGTCCAGCCCGTAGACCCGCGCCCCCGCGGCCAGCTCAGGCATCCAGGCGATCAGCAGCAGGCCGGCGGGGTCGTCGATGAGCTGCAGCGGCGGCGTCGAGCGGATCGTGGCGGCGTCGGCGGTCCCCGGGCTCACGCCCCACAGCTCCCGGCGGCTGACCAGCTCGCCCCGGACATCCACCTCGACCAGCTGCCACGCCCCGTCGTCCTGCTGGGGGTCCGCGATCACCAGGACGCGGTCCTCCACCACCACCATCGATCGGACCCCCTGTACCGGCAGCGGCGCGACCACGTCCCACCCCATGTCGACGGGATCGAGGGACCACAGCCGCCCCGGTCCGCCGCCGTCGGCCACCAGGAAGCGGTCGCGCTCGTCGTCCCAGGCGAGGGCGGTGGGGTCCTCCAAGGGGCCGTCGTCGACGAACAGCCCGTGGTCGAGGGGCGGCAGCATCAGCGGCTCGTCGGGGCCGAGCCCCACCAAGGGCCCGAAGCCGGGCTCCCCCGTCGCCCACAGGTCGTCCCGGTCCACGATCTGCAGCAGGCCCGGCACCACCGGCTCCTGCGCCTCGGTGGCCCGCCCGCAGCGGCTGAAGGCCGTGACCGCGCTGGAGACCCCCGCGTCGTCGAAGAGCAGGGCCTCGAAGCTGGGGCCCGAGGAGGATGCGAAGCCATCGTCCGTCGGGTCGTCGGGGTCGGGCTCCTGGGGGTCGTCCGGCCGGGTCCAGGGGGCCTCGTCGGCGGGCTCGTTGTCGCCGACGCCGAGGATCCCGCCCGCATCGGCGCAACCGGCGAGCAAGGTCAAGATCAAGAAGGGGGTCCAACGCATCGTCTCGTGCTCCACGCCGCGATCCGGCCTCATCACCCTCCGGGGCCGGAGCCGGTCCTCCAAGCACTCCCTCGGCGTGTGGCGAAGACTCAAGAGCGCCTCAACGCTTGTGGCGGGACCGCAACACGGCGACGCGCCCCGACGACACCGCCGCCGGGCGGCGCGCAGGATCCGTGGGCGATCACCGGTCGGGGGCGAGCCGTGAGGGCCAGGGCCCGAGCGGGCAGAGGCCCGTTCCACGCTCAAGCGAGCGTGTGAAACACCCGCTGCACGTCGTCGTCCTGCTCCAGCCGGTCCACCAGGGCGAGGACCTCTTCGGCCTGCTCGTCGGGGAGCTCGGTGGGGGTCAACGGCAGGTACACGTCCTCGGAGGAGACCACGTCGAGGCCACGCTCTTCGATCGCAGCCTGGAGGGGGCCGAAGTCGTTGAACTCGCAGCGGAGCAGGATCTGGGGGTTGCCGTCGTCGTCCTCGGACTCGCCCAGCTCCTGCAACCCGTGGTCGATCAGGTCGAGCTCGAGCTCTTCGAGGTCGATGCCGTCGGGCTTCAGCCGGAACGCGCCCATGTGCTTGAAGAGGAAGGACGTGCTGCCGGTGCTTCCCATGTTGCCGCCCTTCTTGTTGAAGGCGAAGCGGACGTTGGCGACGGTGCGGGTGGGGTTGTCGGTGGCGGTCTCCACGAGGATGGCGATGCCGTGGGCGGCGTACCCCTCGTACAGCAGGATGTCCCAGTCCGACG
>CALCXL010000067.1 GCA_937907595.1 uncultured Pseudomonadota bacterium | reverse complement strand
CACCAGCTCCAGGGCCATGGGGTTGCCCTCCAGGCGCAGGGCCAGGCGATCGGCCGCCGCACCCAGGGACCGGCCGGCGCTCTGCTCGAGCAGCAGCCGGGCCTCCTCCCCCTGCAGGCCGGCGAGCTCCACCAGGGGCCAGCCTTCGGGGGCGCTGCGCGCGGCCACCAGCAGCACGAGCTGCGGCGCCTGCTCCAGCCAGCCCTGGGCCCGGGACGCCCAGCCGGCGGGCAGGGCGCCGTCGATCAGGAGCAGGAGCGCGCCCCGGGCCACGAAGGAGCGCACCAGCACCGCGTCCTCCCGCGCCGACTCCATCCGCAGGGCCGCAGCCAGGCGGACCTCCGCCTCCTCGGGCGAGCCGACGCCGTGCAGGTCCACCGCCGCCGCCGACCGATCCGGTCCCGCGCCAGCCCAACGCACCGCCACCCGCAGGGCCAGCGCCGACTTGCCCACGCCGGGGGGGCCGTGCAGGACGGCGCGGCGGGCCGGGGAGGCCAGGTGGGTCGCGGCGAGCGCGGTCTCCTCCTCCCGCCCCACCAGGGCCCGGCGCTCCTGCAGCCCCCCGGCCGAGCGCGGGGCGGGGCGGGCGTCGAGCAGGGCCAGACCGCGGCCCCGCACCGTCACCAGGTAGCGGGGGCGGGCGGGATCGGCCTCCAGGCGTTGACGCAGCCGATGCACCAGCAGATCCAGCCGCTCGCCGCTGGCCTCCACGCCCCAGACCGCCCGGCCGAGATCCTGCCGGGGCACCGGGGAGCCAGGCTCCTGGGCCAGCCGCTCCAGCAGCGCCGCCTGCTGCTGGGTGATGGGCACGGGACCGTCGGGCAGGCGGACCCGCAGGGAGCTCAGCTGCAGAGCCCCCCAGCCGAGGTCCAGACCGGAGACCTCCGCCGGGCGATCCAGGCGGTAGCCCCGCCCCCGCACGGTGATGATCGCGTCGCCCGCGGGCCCCAGGCGCTTGCGCAGACGGCTGATCGCCATGTCGGCGGCTCGGGAGCCCCACCCTCCTCCCAGCTCGTCCCGGGAGACCAGCTCGCCCCCCGCGTCGGCGAGCTCGACCAGCAAGGCGCGCTCACGGTCCGACAGGAGCAGGGGCTCGACCAGGCCGTCGACGTGGCCCGTCTGCAGGTCGACGGTGGCTTGTCCCAGGGTGAGGCGCGGCACTTGTTACACTGTAGCAAGGCCGCGTTGATCCATGCTGCGCGCAGGAGGTCCCCCCATGCCCCGTCCCTGGCGCTCGCTCCCCGTCCTGCTGTCGCTGCTGCTGGTCTCGGCGTGCATCCCCAACCTCTTCTCCGACGACATCACGCCGCCGGAGGCCCAGGCCACGCCCACGCCCAGCCCCACCCCGGCCGGGGACGACGACGACTCCGCCGAAGACCTGGTGGGCGCCGAGGACGACGACCCGTTCCTGGACGACGACGACGCAGCCGACGACGACGACGCGGTCGACGACGACGACGCGGTGGACGACGACGACTCGGTGCCGACGGACGACGACGACACCGCGACCTCGCCCGACGACGACGACAGCAGCGGTCTGGTGGGCGCCGAGGACGACGACCCGATCCTGGACGACGACGACGCAGCGGACGACGACGACGCAGCGGACGACGACGACGACGACGACTCGGTGGACGACGACGACTCGGCGCGATGAGGGGGTAGGGGGACCAGGCGGAGGCCGCCCCTTCACCCCGGCGGCCGCAGCCGATACAGCCCGCAGGCCGACACCCCCAGGAAGGCGCCGTCGCGCTCGGACCAGGCGATGTTGCGGGGCCGGCGGCCCACCGAGTATTCGCCGAGCAGCGCGCCGGTCTCCCCGTCGAGGAGGTGCACGCGGCCGTTGAAGAAGTCGGTGGCCAGCAGGTGGCGCTCGTCGCCGCTGACGCCCATGTACCGGGGGCGCAGGTCGACGGGGATGCTGCGCACCGTCTCCAGGCTCTGGGGGTCGATGACCTCCACCCGGCCGGCCACCGTGCCCATGCGGTAGAGGTGCTTCGGGCCCGCGTTGTGCCTCACCGCCACGTCCCAGGCGGCGAAGCGGCGGAAGCGGAGGGTCTCCAGGGTGTCGGGGTCCAACACCCGCACCGAGTGGCTGTCCGTCAGCAGCAGCCGGTCGTCGATGGAGCGCACGAAGCCGGTGAACCCGGAGGTGTTGCCGCCCACGTAGACGATCGCCGGCGGCTCCTCCCGCATCAGGATCGGGTAGTCGACGGTGCTGAACCAGGCCCGGTCCCGATGCACCGCGATGCCCAGGATCTCCGGGAAGCCCTCCCCCCAACGCTCGCTGCGGGCCACGTCCCACTCGCCGCTGGGGGTGCGCTGCCAGCGCATGGTGGCCCCGGCCGGGTTGGCCAGCAGGTCGTCGCCCTGCCACTCCACCTGCTCGATGCGGCCGAAGTCGCGCCCGGCATCCAGCCGCGCGACCTCGTCCCCGTCGACGTCGAACAGCGCGACCAGGCCGTCGCCTGAGACCGCCACGAGGTCCCGCCCCACCGCCACGCCGTAGGGCAGGAAGCGCTCCCCGGGGCGCTCCACGGGGTGGAGGATCTCCACATCCAGGGCATCGCACTCGCCGGGGGCGGGCGGGGTAAAGCGGTGCTGCTCGATGGCGTCGGCGGTGCTGAGCACGCAGAGGAAGACCGTCGTGGCGCCCAGGGGCGGCAGCGCCACCAGCCAACGACCGCCGGCCCGCAGCAGCAGGATCGCGCCGATCGCCGCCCCCCCGAAGGCCAACAGGGGCCCCAGGGGCGCCACCCGCAGGCCGTACTGCACCACCACCCCGTAGGCGAGCAGGGAGTCGGCGAACACCGAGGCCCCCAGCAGCAGGCCCGTCACGCCGTGGTGCCCCTTCCAGCGCGCGATCGCGGCCGCGATCAGCAGCCCCCACTGCACCTCCAGGGGCCACATGGCCCCCCACAGCGGGCTCACCAACAGCCAGCAGACCGCCACGGCGACGCCCAGCAGCCTGGGACGCAGACTCCAGGCCAGGCCCAGCAGGAGCGCCAGCTGCGCCCAACGCTCCGCGGCGTCCACCCAGGCACCCGGCGCCAGGATCACATCCGGTCGGAACGTCATCACCAGGGGGTGGAACTCCAAGAACCAACGCCCGCCCACGTCCAGCGGGCCTTGCGCGTAGCCAAGGACGCCCAGGGCCAAGGGCAGCGCCACGGCCCAGGGGAGCCAGGAGCGGCCGTCGCTCGCGATCTCCGCTGGAGCGGTCACGGCCCGCCCCCGTCGCCGATGGAGTCCAGGGGCATGCGGAAGAGCCCGCAGTTGGACGCGCCGTAGAAGGCGTTGCTCGCGGGGACGATCAGCCCGGGACGCGGACCCGGCCCCACCCGCACCCGTCCGCGGGGCTCCAGGGTCTCCGCGTCGAAGAAGGCCATCAAGCCGCCGAAGAAGTGCGAGGTCGCGATGAGCCCCCCGCCGGGCGTGAACGCCAGGTGGTAGGCGCCGCCGTCGATGGAGCGGCGCGCAACCGGCTCCAGGTCGGGCAGGGAGTAGACCTGAAGCTGCCGACGGAGGGAGTCGTTGACGTAGAAGCGCCGGCGGGCCGGGTCCACCGCGCCGAACTGGTTGATGCCCAGCTCCTCGCGGCGCGCGCGCAGGCCCAGGTCCGCGTCCAGCACCTGGAGGGTGGAGGTGGAGGAGACCAGGGCCAGGCCCGGCTCGATGAAGGCCAGGTCGAACAGGCGGGTGACCACGTGCAGGTCGTCGCCGAACCAGCGGCGCTCCGTCTCCCGAAGGCTCTGGGGGTCCAGGCGCAGCAGGATCGACTTGTCGATGGTGGACAGCAGGTAGCCCTGGCCCGGGCCGGGGTGCTCGATCACCGACTCGCCCTCGAAGTCGGCGAAGTCCAGCCAGGGCTCGCTCACGACCTCCAGGGAGTCCAGATCCAGGGCCACGACCTGGGACACGC
>CALCXL010000066.1 GCA_937907595.1 uncultured Pseudomonadota bacterium | reverse complement strand
CCTTCGACCTCGCTGTGGTCCGCGAGGTCACGGTGACCAGCACCGGCGCGCAGTTCCTGTCGTCCGGCGACCTGGGCTTGCTGCTGGAGCCCGGCTCCTTCTACGCCACCGGCGTGCACGTCCCGCTGGGAAGCAGCATCAACTACGGACTCGTTTCGGGCGCGTTCCCTGCCGAACTGGGGGCCGGGGTGAACGGACTCGGCCAGCTGTCTGAGAACGGTCATGACGTCCTGCCGGACCCGCTCACGGAGACCAGTTCGTCGCCCGCCTCCTACAACATGACCTACACCTTCACGGTCGCCGACGAGTCCGACGCCGACGCCGACGGCTACCTGGGCTGCGCTTCTGACTGCGACGACCTGATGGACTCGATCAACCCCGCGGGCCTCGAGGTCTGCAACGGGCTGGACGACGACTGCGACGGGGTCTTCCAGACGGCGGAGACCTACGAGTACGACACGACGGCCTCCACGAGCAGCAACACGACGAACCGGCTTCGTGGCGGCAAGTTCCTGGCCAGTACGGACACCACCTGAGCAGCTGGGAGCAGAAGCTCGACGCGACCGCTGGCGACTCGGTGACCTGGGCCGTCTATGAGTCGGCGACGGAGACGGGGACGTTCACCCAGATCTACGCCGGAGCGAACACCCTCGGCTCCAGCAGCCATGTGTGGCACTCTTCACCGAACGTGAGCATCCCGGTTCAGGCGGGCATGTACTACGTGTTCGGGGCCTACTGGTCGTCCGCGCCGACGACCTACAACTACGGGACGTCGATCGCCAGCAGCCACATCGCGACGACCTGGGGCGAGCATGTGGACGGCGCGTACCTCAACAGCGCGAGCACCCTGCCCACCAGCACGGCGTTCGCGGCGCCGAACAACACCTTCCCGGTCCGGGTCCACACCGGCATCGACGACGACTGCGGCGGCCAGGTCGCCCCCTCGGGCAACACGCTGTCCCTGTCGGGCTCCATCGACGCCACGGACCCGGTCTGGGCGCGGCCGAGCCAGTCTTGCTCGTCGACCCCCGGCATCGACCACTACTACGACGTCTTCGCCATCACCAACCACACCGGCGCGGACCAGACAGTCGATATCCTTGCCGCCTGGGGTGGGGACGGGTACCTGCACGTCTACGACCACCCGGTCGACCCCACGTCCGTGGCCGGTTGCCTCAGCGGCGACGACGACGATCCCACGACGGCGACCAGCGGCATCTACGCCGAGCCCATCGCCGCCGGCCAGACGCTGCACATCATCGCGTCGACCTTCTCGGCCAACCTGGCGATCGGCGCCTACACCATCGAAATCAGCACCAACTGACGTCGCCGCTCGCGCCCGGACCTCCCGGGCGCGAGCCGGTACGGCCCCCTTCGTGGGCCCACCCTGGGGCGCCGGCCACGGCCCCCCCCCTCTCCCCTGCGGTCCCCACGCCGCCCCCCCCTGTCACTCTGACTCCCCCCGCGATCCGCGCCCCGCGGGTGCTACCTTCGGGCTCGTCGTCCCCTGAGCGGACGACGCCGAGGGTCCCGTCATGCCGTTCGCCCCGCCCCGCCTGCTCTGGTTGCTCGCCCTCCTCCTCGCCCTGCCCCTGCAGGGCTGCCCCGAGGGGGACGACGACGACTCCGGCGCCACCGACGACGACGACTCCATCGACGACGACGACTCGGTGGACGATGACGACTCGGGCGACGACGACGACTCGGGCGACGACGACGACTCGGGCGACGACGACGACAGCTCCGACGACGACGACTCCGCCGACTGGCCCTCGGAGCTGGACGACCTGGCGGCCCACCTGGACCTCTTCGTGGCCAACCAGTTCGCCACCTCGGGCCTGAGCTTCTCCCTCACCCTCCTGCAGACCGTGGACGGCAGCGAGGCCTCGGCGGACCTGGAGGCCTTGGCCGGCTCCGTCGTGGCCGACTGGACCGTGCTCGATCAGAGCAACCTGGACGGCGTGCCCAGCTCGGCCACCGGGTGGAGCACCCTGGCCGGACTGGGCGCCGACGACGTCGCGGCCGCGGTGCAGCCTCTGCTTGTCTCCGGCGCGCGGGTGGTGGCCGTGGACTGGGACCTCAACGCACAGCCCGCCCTGAACCTCGCGGTGGTCGCCCCGGGGGGCGGCGCAGCGGACGAGGTCGACGCGTTCCTGGTCGCCGCCGTGGACTCCTTCCGCGTCATGGACCTCTCCTCGACCCTCGCCTCGTCCTCCTTCCAGGACGGCTTCGGCAACGTGCTCGCCACCTTCGATGCCGGGCTGACCTGCGACACGGAGGTCTGCGTCGGCGAGGCCACCGCCCAGGACAGCGGCGTCGCCTGCTCGGCTTCGGCCCAGCAGTCGACCGCCTGCAACCCCGCGGTCGGCTGCGAGCAGGCCTTCGCCTTCGTCGGCTCCTGCGGCGCCGCCACCTTCACCGCCGACCCCGCCACGGGCCGCCTCCTCCAGGACGCCGGCACCTTCGGCCACCAGTGGTTCAGCGGCGTCGGCGACCAGACCACGGCCTGCGGCTGCGACAACAACCTCGACAGCGACGGCGACGGCTTCACCCCCGCCGACGGCGACTGCGACGACAGCGACCCTGACCGCTTCCCCGGCGCCCTCGAGCTCTGCGACGCGGTGGACAGCGACTGCGACCTGGACCTCATCGACCAGTTCCCCGACACCGACGGCGACGGCACCGCCGACTGCCTGGACGACGACGACGACGGGGACGGCCACCCCGCCGTGTCGGACTGCGACGACCTGGACGCCTCGGTCTACCCCGGCGCCCCCGAGTACTGCGACGACCTGGACACCGACTGCGATGGCCTGCTCGGAGAGGACGAGCTGGACGGCGACGGCGACGGCTTCTCCGCCTGCGACGGCGACTGCGACGACAACGCGCCGGGCCGCTACCCCGCCGCCCCCGAAGGCTGCGACCAGCAGGACACGGACTGCGACGGCGTGGTGCCCACCGAGGAGTACGACGACGACGGCGACGCCTGGGCCGAGTGCGAGGGCGACTGCGATGACACCAGCCCCTCTGCCTTCCCCGGCTACATCGAGCTCTGCGCCGACGGCCTGGACAACGACTGCGACCCGCTGACCCTGGACCTCTACGACGGCGACGCCGACGGGTCCGACTGCAGCCTCGACTGCGACGACGCGGACCCCAACGCCTTTCCTGGCGGCCCCGAGTACTGCGCCGACAGCAGCGACAACGACTGCGACCCGACCACCCCGGACCTCTTCGACTCCGACTCCGACGGCGACGTCTGCGTGGTCGACTGCGACGACTCCGATCCGACCGTGGGCCCCTCGCAGCTGGAGGTCCTCTGCGACGCGGTGGACAACGACTGCAACGCGGCCAGCCCCGACGACCTGGACCAGGACGGCGACGGCGCGACCGCCTGCACCGGCGACTGCAACGACGTGAACCCCACCGTGTCCCCCTCGGCCGCCGAGCAGTGGTGCGACAACGTCGACAACGACTGCGACCCGTCGACGGCCGACGACGTGGACAACGACGCCGACGCCACCACGGTCTGCCTGGGCGACTGCGACGACACCAACCCGGCGATCAACCCCGCCGCCCCCGAATTCTGCGCCGACGGAATCGACAACGACTGCAGCCCCGCCACCCCCGACCTCTTCGACGCGGACGCCGACGGCGACGTCTGCCTGGTGGACTGCGACGACGCGGACCCGGCCGTGGGCCCCAGCTCCCCCGAGCTCTGCGCCGACAGCGTCGACAACGACTGCAACGCCGCCACCCCCGACGTCTTCGACGCCGACACCGACGGCGACGCCTGCGACGTGGACTGCGACGACGCCGATCCCACGGTCGGTCCAGGAGCCCCGGAGCTCTGCAATGACGCCATCGACAACGACTGCGACCCGGGCAGCCCGGACGTCTTCGACGCCGACAGCGACGGCTCGGCCTGCGACGTCGACTGCGACGACGCCGACCCGGCCGTGCACCCCGCAGCGGCCGAGGTCTGCGCCGACAGCATCGACAACGACTGCGACCCGAACTCCGCCGACGTCTTCGACGGCGACGCCGACGGCTCCACCTGCGACCTCGACTGCGACGACGGCGACCCCGCCATCAACCCCTCAGCGGCCGAGCTCTGCGCCGACGGCGTCGACAACGACTGCGACGCGAACACCATCGACCTGTTCGACGCCGACAGCGACGGCTCGGCCTGCAACGTCGACTGCGACGACGCCAACCCCGCCTTCTACCCGGGCGCCCCGGAGGTCTGCGGGGACGGCCTGGACCAGGACTGCGACGGCGGGGACGAGGTCTGCGCCTCCTGCGACGCGGCCACCGAGGTCGACTACAACGGCCGCTGCTACTACCTGGACGGCTCCCGCGGCGCCTGCGACTCCGGCTACGTCCTGGCCCCCCAGTCGGTGCGCTACACGATCGCGTCCAGCTTCATCGGCAAGAACTACAAGCACAACATCTCGGGGAACTGCTGCATCGTGCACGCCGACCAGGCCGCCGAAGGGCAGGACTGGGGCATGACCAGCCAGTGCAACTCCAACGGCCCCTTCACGTCGGGCAACCCCACCCCCGGCGGCGCGGGCTGCACCAACCAGCAGAACGACAACCCCGGCCAGCTCACCTTCTGCATGAGCCAGTGAGCGGCTCCGGCGTCGCGGCTTGAGCCCGGCGAGCAGGGTCCGCCCGGCTACTTGAGCTCGTCGGGCAGGTCCTCGGGCCGGGCGGGCGGAATGCCCACGCGGGGACCACGGGGCAGCGTCTTCGCGGCCTCCTGCAGAGGCGAGTCGCAGTAGGGGCAGGCGATGTCCTCGCCCGCGAAGATGATCTGGGACCGGACGCCCGCCCCGCAGGAGGGACACTTCGTCACCACGGCGTGCGCCACCCGGACGCGGCCCCGGTGCAACCAGGTCCGATCGGGGCGGTGGAATACCAGGTCCAGGTCGTCGCGGTTGCCCAGGAGCACGATCTGCTCCTCCACCTGCGCTGCCGGCCGGCCGAGGTCCTTGGCCAGCTGGTCCGTGGTGAAGCGATCGCGGCTGCGCACGTAGCCCAGCAGCGTCTCCTCGAAGCGGGTCGCCGCCTCGCGCGCGCGTCCCCACCAGAAGAGCGCCAGCCCCGGCACCAGCACCACCGATCCGAAGAACAGCCCCGGGACCAGCGACTCCACGCGGGTCTGGTCGTCCAGGGGGTCCACGAACATGAACACGGCCAGCAGGTAGAACGCCGACGCCACCGCCAACAGACACCCGCCGCCCACCTTCGCTGCCTTCATCGTTCCCTCCACGGTGCGACCCCGATCCTGCCTTGTTCGGGGCGGTCCTGCGCGCCGTCGCTCGATGCGCGGCGGCGGCAGGCGGCGGCGCCCGGCGCTGTGTTAAGGTGCTGCGGCGAATCGGGCACGTAGAGGGAGCGGCGCAATCGCCTCGATCGACCTCAACTCCGGTGCCTTCGAGGAGTAGGCAGCGATGACTGACGCGGCGGCGGCCGGTCTGACGCAGACGACGCGTGTTCAGCGCGTCCGAGTGCAGATCCGAGCCGACAACTGTATCTACGAGGGCTACGTGCACCTGGTCGCCGAGGCGAGCCGGATCATGGAGCTGCTCAATGATCCCAGACCGTTCCTGAACATCACCGAGGTGATCATTCAGGACCGGAACGATGCGTCGACGGTGCACTCGCCGTACGTCGCGCTGAACAAGGGCGCGATCAGTCATGTGATCGTGTTGGCGGGCGACCGCCCTACTGAAGCCGCGGAGGCCCCCGACGCCTCGAAGCCTGCCGCGGCCACGTCCGAACCCACCACCGCCTTCCCCGCGACGGCGCCCCCTCCACCGATGGTTCCTCCGGCCGGCCCGCGCACCATGCCCGCGCCCCCGCCGAAGCCCATCGCGGGTCGAGGCTTCGACAAGGAGCCGCAGACGCAGCCTTTCCCGCGCGCCGCTGCCCGACGCAGCCCGCCCGGGGACGACGACGTCAGCGACCTCATCCTGGATGACGACTCCGACGACATCGACCCCAGCGACCTGGAGCGGGACGTCGGGGCGCTGATCACCGGCTCGGTGGAGGGCGCGTGATCGCACCGCGCCGCCCCCACCGGATCCCGAGTTGAGGGCAGGAGAGCCGACCGCATGGCCAGCATCGACCACAACCGAAAGCGGATCAGCGCCGCAGTGCTGCTGTACGGGCCTCCGGGCGCCGGCAAGACCACCGCGTTGTACGCGCTGGCTCGGCAGCTGCCCCCCGGCACCCACGGCAAGGTGGGACCGCTGCACGGGGGCGACGAC
>CALCXL010000065.1 GCA_937907595.1 uncultured Pseudomonadota bacterium | reverse complement strand
GAAGTGTAATGCCTTCGACAGGCCTTTGGGGGAGCGCGCGCGGGAGCGTCGAGGGGGGCGTGGCTCCCGGTCAGGCGGAGGGCGGCGACGGCGCGCTGCGGGGCCCGGGATGCTCGCTCACAGGTTCGACGGGAACAAGGCGGCGCAGCGAGGGCGGGGAGACCGAGGGGTGGTTCGCTGCCTGGAGCGTGGCGTGGTGAACCACGCGAGCGATCAGGCGGCGGGCCAGCGCGAAGGGATCGTCGTCCGCAGCCGCCGTTCGTTGTTGCCGTCGAGCCTGTCAGAACAGGACCGATCCGACGACGAACATCCCGCCCACGCTGATCGCCCAGGCGACGGTGCGCAGGGTCGAGACGCCCGCGATGTAGAGCGCTGCGTGGGCCAGGCGGCCCCCCAGGAAGATCCAGGCGCCCAGAGCGGAGGTGGCGTCGGCCGAGCCGGAGGCCTGCACCACCAGGACCAGGACGGCGAACAGCGGCAGGTTCTCCGCCAGGTTGTCGCTGGCCCGCTGGGTGCGGTGGGCGACGATGGAGACGTCCTTGGCGTCGCCGTCCCGGGCGCCCAGGGACCAGGCGATCCCGCGGGTCAACAGCCGGGGGGTGGCGGCGGACAGGACCAGCAGCCACTGCAGGCCAACGACGGCGACGAGGATCCAGAGGTCGGTGGTCATGGGCGGAGTTCCTCGTTGGCTGAGTCGACGGCTGGGGCGCCGATCGGGTTGGGGTGAGCGACGCTACACGAACCTGCCCCCGCCCATCCAAACGGGCCGCCACCGCCATCACCCCCGCTGCAGGTACCGCACGTTCCGCCAGAACACGAAGGCCGCGAGGGCCAGCCACAGCAGCGTCGACGCTGGCCAGAGCCACGTCGCGCTGCCGCGGAACCAGGCGTCCTGCTCCAACATGGGGACCCACAGGCCGACGAGCCGCTCGCCCGTGCGGGAGCCGTCGACGAGGGCGCGGGCGACCCCTGAGCCGACGATGTTCCAGCCCGCCCAGAGCACCGCGCCGATCCAGGCCCGCGACGACGTGCGCGCCCGCAGGCCCACCGCGTGGCAGGTGATCGTCAGGGCCAGGAGCACCGCGAGGGTCCAGGCGCTCAGCCCCAGCCAGCTGGCGAACCGCGACCAGTGGTCGTTCAAGCGGGAGTTGCCGCTGAACTGGGCCCCGCCCTGCAGGGCCAGCAACACCGCCACCGTCCAGGCCGGGCCCGCGAAGACCGCCGTGGCCAGGACCTTGCTGCGCAGGACGCGCGCGGGGGAGAGGCGCGAGGTCAGCAGCAGGCTCAAGGTGCCGCTGCGAAGCTCGCTGGCCACCGACGCCGTCGAGCTCAACAGGGTCGCCAGCAGGGCGAAGGCCATGGCGCAGATCGACACCGTGAGCGACGTCTCGGGGCGCTTGAACGCCCCCAGCAGCAGGAGCAGCACGCAGACGGTCCCGAAGCCCAGGTAGAGCCGCCACAGCGACTGCCCCAGCCCCCCCCAGGCCGCGGTCACCGTCTCCCGCCAGACCACCGGATCCGACCAGACCTGCCGGGCGAAGAACCAGCGGCGGCTGCGCGTCACCTTCTCCGGGGAACGACGCGGGCCCCCCGACAGGCCCGCCACCTGCGCCGCCACCGCGCGCGGAGGGTGAGCGTCCAGGAGGGACGGCGGGCCGGGATCCAGGTCCCACGCCGACGCCTCCCCGGACGAGGGGCGGGGGGCCGACCGCGGCGAGCCCACCGACGTCGGCGCAGCCCTGCCCGACGGACCCTGGGGACCCCCGGTGCCCGACAGCGGCGACCAGGCCCCCCGCCCCGCCGCGTCCCACTCCTGGCTCAGCTGCGTCCAGGACTTCAGCGGCGTCTTGCGCGCCTTGGCCTCCCGCCGCAGCAGCAGCGCGCGCAGGCCCAGCAGGTACAGGCCCGTGCCCAGCCAGATCCACAGCGAGGTCCAGGGCAGGGACAGCTGGCCCAACGGCGCGAAGAAGCCGCCCAGGGGCTTCTGGAAGATGACGATGGGCAGCAGGCCGACGATGGCAGCTGCCGTCCAGGCCAGGCTGCGCTTGACCCGCCGCAGGCCCGCGAACTCCTGGGACAGGGAGCCGAAGCCCGCGCTCGCGTCGTCGGCGCCGGACAGCATCGCCCGCAGCCCCGCCGCCGCGAAGACCAGCACCGCCACCGACACGGGGAGCTGCGCGATGGGGGGCCCCAGGATCTGCCAGCCCCGCGCGCCGAAGAGGGCCAGGCTGGGCGAGATGCTGGCGAAGGCGTGGTGGTCCAGCTGCAACAGGCCGTGGGGCAGCGTGCCCATCCACCACGCGCCGATGGTCCAGAACCAGGTCTGCAGGGCGGGGCGGAAGGGGCCGTCGGCGTACAGGGACAGGAAGCAGGCGACGGCGGCCAGCGACAGGATCATCGTCGTCGACTGCACGAAGACGTTGAGCAGGTCGTAGGGGCCCAAGCCGCCCAGGCTGGAGCAGAGGGCCAGGAGGGGCAGGCCGCCCAGCACCACCAGCTCCAGGGCGACGACGCGGGACAGGACCTTGCCCCAGAGGATCCGGGCCGGCCCCAGCCGCGTGAGGGCGAGCAGCTGGAGGGTGCCGCCCTGGCGCTCTTCGATGACCGCGTTGGCCACCAGGATCGGCGTCAGTGCCACCAGGGCCACGGTCTGCACGCCGACGAAGAAGCCGAAGATCATGGTGCCCGTCGCGCCCAGCGCCACGCGATCGATCGCCTCCATCTCGGGGATCCGGTCCGCCCACATCACGCCGATCAGGGCCAGGAGCATGCTCGTGAACGCCAGCCGCAGGGCCCAGGTCTGCCAGCGCCGCCCGTGCCGGATCAGCTCCCGGCGGGTGACGACGAGCAAGGTGGGGGCGCGCAGGGGGGGCATGTTCGGGGGCAGGAGCTCCGGGCGGGATCCGCGGACACGCTCCAGGGTAGCGGCTGGAGGCCCATCGCCCGCACCCACCGGACCCGCGAGTTTGCGGGGATCGTCCCGCCCGGGATAGCCTCAGCCCATGTCCGTCGACGTCACCGTGACCACCCTGATCTCCCGCCCCCCCGCCGAGGTCTCCGCCTACTGCTGCAACCCGGACAACGACACGTCCTGGTACGTCAACATCAAGGAGGTGAACTGGCTGAGCGATCCGCCGGCCGTCGTGGGCACGAAGGTGGCCCGCGTCGCCTACTTCATGGGCAAACGCATCGAGTACACCTACCTGGTGCAGGAGCTCGAGCCCGGCCGGAAGCTGGTGATGACGGCGGTGGACAGCCCCTTCCCCATGACCACCGAGTACCGCTGGGAGGAAGCCGAGGGCGGCACGCGCATGTTCCTGCGCAACCACGGCGAGCCCACCGGCTTCTTCGGTCGGCTGACGGCGCCCCTGATGGCGATGTCCATGAAGTCGGCGACGACGAAGGATCTGGCCCGGCTCAAGGGGATCCTGGAGGCGGAGTAGCCCGGCCGCCGACGCCCGATCCCCCCTACCGTCCCGCCCGTGACCCCAGGCTCGACGCCGTCATGCGGAAGGCCAACGCGCTCATGCCCAGCCAGCCCAACGCCGAGCCCCAGACCCGTCGGGGCAGGGCTTCGTGCTGCCAGAAGTCCTCGTCCAGGGCCGGGTTGAACCAGCGCACCAAGCCCTCCAGGGAGTCGTCGCCGTCGACCATCAACCGCAGGATCGCCGGCAAGAAGACCCAGGCCGCCACGTTGAGCAGGCAGAGGACCCAGGCGCGACCGGGGCTCCGCGCGCGCAGGCCCAGCCAGAGGTTGCTGGTGATCAGCCAGGCCGTGACGGCGACCGCGAAGGCCGACATGCCCGCCCAGCGGACGATCAGGAGGTCCTGGTCGAAGAGGCTGTCGTCCCACGCCCAGCGGTAGGCGGGGCTGAACTGCCCGACCCCGCCGATGAGCAGCGCGATCGCGGCCAGCAGCGGAGGCCCCGCCACGGCCAGCACCCCCAGCACCTTGCCGGACACGATGGCCGACGGGCTCATGCGCGTGGTGACCAGCAGCGCCAGGCTCTGCGCGCGGAGCTCCCCCGACGCCGACGAGGCCGCGGCCAGCGCGGTCGCCAACCAGGCCACCGCGAGGGCCAGGAACGCGGCGCCCAGGGGCCCGTCGGGGTCGTCGACGAAGTCGGGCACCAAACAGAGCAGCAGGAGCCCCGCCAGCGCCGCGGCGTAGCCCCAGCCGATGAACCGCCCCACCCCGCCGTGCACGCCGGTCACCACCTCCCGCCACGCCACCGGGTTGGACCAGACCGGCCGCAGGAAGCGGGGGCGATGGACCCGTCGCGCGGCCCCGGCGGTGGGCTGCTGGGAGAGGTTGCGGGGCCGGCCTGGAGCCGGTGGGGCGTGCGGCTCCACCGCGTCGCCCTGCCACTCCTGGAGCTGCGCCTTCCAGCCGAAGCGACGCTCCCGACGCTGCCCCAACCAGCGCAGCGCGCGGCGGACGGAGAAGAGGTAGACGCCGGTGAAGGCCACCAGCGCCATCGCGTTCCACAGCCACATCGCCGGGAAGGACAGCCAGTCGCTGGCCAGGTGAGACCGGCGGGCGAAGGCGCCCAGGACGATCAGCGGCGGGATCGCCACCACCAGGCCCGCCACCAGCAAGCCCAGGCGCCGCGCGAGCCGCTCCACGGCCCAGACGTCGGCGGAGAGGTGCTCGCCGTCGGCGTCGTCGCCCGCCAACGTCGCAAACACGTTCGCCGACAGCCCCGTGCAGAGGCCCGCCACCAGCAGCGACGCGGCGAGGGGACCCACCATCGACCAGCCCTCGCCCTCGAAGAGCGAGACCAGGGGGGAGACCCAGGCCATGTCGTCCTCGTCGTTGCGCCAGACCGCCATGGGCGACGCGCCCGGGATCCAGGCCACCAGCGCCCAGGCCCAGGCCGCGACCGCGGGCACGATCGGCCCCCGCGCGTACAGGGACACGAAGCAGGACACCGCGGCCAGCCCCAGCATCATGGCGTTGGCCTGCAGGAACACGTTGGCCACCTGCCGCGGCTGGACCCCGCCGAGGCTCAGGCACAGCGCCAGCAGCGGCAAGCCCGCCAGGATCACGGTCTCGATGGTCAGCAGCCGGGACGCCAGCTTGCCCAGAAGCAGGTCGCGCGGACGCAGGCGGGTGATCGCCAACAGCTTGAGGGTGCCGGCGTTGCGCTCTTCGATGATGCCCTGGGAGACCAGGATCGGCGTCAGCAGCACCAGCAGCCAGGTCTGCACCGCGGTGTAGCCCTCGAAGACGCGGCGGCCGGCCCAGGACAGCGCGGTGGGGTCCCACTCCAGGGCGTCGAGCACGCGCTCCTTCCAGAGAAAGGCCACCAGCGCCAGCATCACCGCGGCGTTGCCCGCCCGGAGCGCGGCCGTCTGCCAGCGGCGGGACGCCCGCAGCAGCTCCCGCTCCACCACCACCCGCGGGCCGGGCTGACGCCGCACCAGGAGGGGCTCAGGGCGGGTCGCCGGATCGGCCTCCAGGGGGAGGTCGATGGGCTGCGCGGTCATTGGACCAGGCCGCGGGTGAGCCGCATGAAGGCCTGCTCCAGGGTGACCTCCTCCTTGCGAAGGTGGGTGATCCCGACCCCGCCTGCGTACAGCGCGGCGCCCACGCGGGCCACGTCGAAGCCGTCGGGCAGCAGGGCGCGCAGGAGGCCGGGCTGCTGCTCGTCGCGCTCCACCTCCACCCCCTCCAGGGCCGAGAGCAGGGCGATGGCGCGCTCGTCGTCGTCGGTGCGCAGCTCCACCGCCGCGCCGCTGCCCAGCTGCGCCTGGATCTCGGCGACGGTTCCCTGGGCCACCAGCCGGCCCTGCTCGATGATGCCGACGCGATTGCAGATGTCCTGGAGCTCGCTGAGGATGTGAGAGGACAGCAGGATCGTCTTGCCCATGCGCTGCAGCTCCCGAAGGATCTCGCGCAGCTCCACCCGCGCGCGGGGGTCCAGGCCGGCGGCGGGCTCGTCCAGGATCAGCACCTGCGGGTCGTGCACCAGGGCCCGGGCCAGGCCCAGACGCTGCTGCATGCCCTTGCTCAGGCTGTCGACCAGCGCGTCCTCCTTGAACGTGAGATCCGTCAGCTCCAACAGGCCGCCCACCAGACCGTGGCGCTCGGCCCGGCCGATGCCGTAGGCCGCGGCGAAGAAGTGCAGGTACTCGGTGACGGTCATGTCCGGGTAGACGCCGAACGCGTCGGGCATGTAGCCGATCAGGCCGCGGATGCTGTCCTTGTCGTCCCAGACCGACTTGCCGGCCACCTCCGCGTCGCCGCCCGTGGGCTCCATCAGCGTCGTCAGGATCT
>CALCXL010000064.1 GCA_937907595.1 uncultured Pseudomonadota bacterium | reverse complement strand
GACACGGTCCTGGCCGCGGGCAGCTACTGGATCATGGCGGTGTACTCACAGTTGACCTCGAACTACTACTCCAACTCCGGCGGGCTGGTTCACTACAAGGTTGTCTCCTACGGCAGCCCGATGCCCGATCCCTACGACGGGTCCTTGACGTTCAGTGGGCAGGACTACAACTACTACCTCATCGGCAACTGACCGCCTGCGCCCCCCTACCGCGTCACCGGCACCCACAGCACGCCGAAGCTGAGCACGTCGACGTCGTTGCGCTCCAGGCGCACTTCGCGCTCCTCGATCGCCTCCACCTGTTCCTGCGCGGCCTCCACCAGGTCGGCCTGCTTCTCCTCCAGGTCGGACTGAAGCTCGGCGATGTCGCCCATGAGCGCCTCCAGATCGTCCTGGGCGGCGTCCAGGCGGTTCTTGGCCGCGGTCGTGGTCTTGCGGCGTGAGGCGACCGAGCCCAGGGAGCGCTTGCGCCCGAAGAAGAAGCTGGCCAGGACCTCCGCCCCGTTGACCATCTCCTGGGTCTTCTCGGCCTTGAGCTTGTCCTCGTAGCCGTCGATCTGGGCTTCCTTCTTGCGGGCGCGCTCGCGCAGGCGGTCGATCTTGGCTTCGTAGCGATCGGCTAGCTTCTCCAGCGCCTCCTCCACCCCGTCCTCGGCCGCCTCCCGGCAGCGCTCCTCGAAGTCCTCCCGGGACTCGCCGGACGTGCCGTGCATCTTCAGGGGCGCGCAGACCCACTGGCCCCGGGACTCGCTGCGGTAGACGTCGTCCTCCAGGGCCTTCTTCGCCGCGGTGTACTCGGTGCCCTCGTCCAGGAAGGGCGGGAGCTCGTCGTGGGTGGCTCCATCGGGCGCGGAGGCCAGGAAGTCGCCCTCCTCCAGGGCCACGTCCAGGGCGTCGGTGGGGCGGGCGTCGCGCAGGGGGAAGTAGACGCGGACGCGGTCCTCGTCGTGCAGGTAGCCGCTGCGCTCCTCGTCGAAGCGCAGGCGCAGCCGGGCGAAGAGGGCGGGGCGGTAGCGGGTGAGACCGTCGTCGCGGCGTCCTTCGTCGAACGCGGCGAACACCCCGTTCGTGCGGGCGGAGAAGGCCACCCGGGGGTCCAGCCAGCGCATCTCCACGCCGGAGGGGGCCGGGGGGGCGGGGCGCGCGGAGGGGGACGAGGACGAGGGCGAGGGCGAGGGCGAGGGCGACGTGGACGGCGACGTGGCCGACGTCGACGTCGACGGGGACGTGGCCGACGTCGGTCGATCCAGCACGTCCGGCACCACCAGGTTGGGCAGCTTGTGCAGCTCCCCCCGGGAGATCGGCCCGCGCAGGAAGCTCATGGCCCAGCGCGAGCCGAAGCGCACCGGGGCGTCCTCGGACACGTCGCGCAGGACGAACTGCCGGGGCTTGAGGCCGGAGATGGCGTCGCTCAGGTCCTCGCCCCCGGCCGACCGCAGGCCCTCGGCCACGCGCGCCACGTCCTGCTTCGTGCTCAGTCGACCGATGGCCCAGGTGCCGGCGTTGGTCAGCGCCTTGTAGTCCAGGTCCACGGGGTTCTGCGTGGCCAGCACCACGCCGAAGCCGACCGCGCGCGCCTGCTTCATCAGCGTCAGCAGCGGCTGCTTGGTCGGCGGGTTGGCGGGGTGGGGCGGCAGGTAGCCGAAGGCCTCGTCCAGGAACAGCAGGCCGCGCAGGGAGGAGGTGCCCGGCTGGGAGCGCGACCAGGCGACCAGGCGCTGCAGGAGGAGCCCGCTGAAGAACTGGCGCTGGCTGTCGCTGAGGTGGCTGAGGTGGAAGACGGAGACGGGCACGCGGTCGCCGACGGCGAGCAGGCGGGCGGGATCCAGGGGCAGGCCCTTCATCCAGGGCGCGAAGGTGGGGGAGGCCATGACCGCGTTGAGCTTCATGGCCAGGTCGGTGCGTTGGGCGGGCTTCCAGAAGCGATCCAGGGGGAAGACGCCCAGCTTCTTGAACGGCGGGTCGACGATGCGGAGGATCAGCGCCTCCACGTCCAGGGTCTGGCTCGCCGACCAGGCCTCCTCGACGATGCGCGCCAGCACGATGTGCTCGGGGGAGGTCAGCGGATCCGCCTGCACGCCCACCAGGGACAGCAGCGACGCGACGGTGCCGGCCACCAGGATGCGCAGGGCGTCGGGGTCCTGCATGACGGCCTCGTCGGGCCGGGCCAGGGCGGCCATGACGTCCACGGGCACGCCGGACTCGGAGCCGGGGGTGTAGACGGTCAGGGCGCCGCGCTCCCGCAGCTCGCCCAGGCGCTGCGGGGGGATGCCCCAGCCGGCCAGGCCGCCCTTCCAGGTGCCGGCGGTGGTCTCGGCCAGCGCGTCCTCGGTGATGCCCTTGCGCTGGGCCTCGCCGGGGTCAACCCAGGGGCGGAAGTCGGCGGGGGCCAGATCGGGAAAGACCAGGGCCAGGTTGCCCAGGTCGCCCTTGGGGTCGAGGGCGATCACCGGCACCCCGGCCAGGACCAGCTCCTCGATGAGGGCGATGGACAGGCCGGTCTTGCCCGAGCCCGTCATGCCGATGACCACGCCGTGCCGTGTCAGCCGATCCGCCTTGAGCCGCAGGGGCTCGATGACGTCGCCGTCGGCGTCCAGCGCGCCACCCAGGTACAGACCTTCGCTCATCCTCGACCTCCTGCGTCCCCCGGGGGAGGGGGGGCGGATCCTGCCACCGAAGTCGGGTCGGCGCAGGGGAGGTCGCGCGGTCCTACTCCTCGGGGTACTCCAGCTCCCACTCGATGAGGGCCGGGTCCATCTCCAGCTGCAGGTCGATGATGTAGGTGCCGTTCCAGACGCAGTGGTCGTCGGGCAACCAGCCGCAGTCGTCGGAGTCCGCCGTCCAGGGGGCGTTGTTGTCGTTGCGCGGGTCGGCGAACTCGAAGTGGACGTCCAGCGTCAGGTCTTCGACGTTCTGGGTGACGGTGCCCGTGCCCAGCTCGTCCCAGCCGGCGCCCCAGCCGAACAGGCCGTTGTTGTACCACCAGAAGACGGACTCGCCGTCGGTCTGGCGAAGGTCCAGGCCCAGCTCGCCGCTGTCCTCCAGGACGTCGTCGCCCAGGCAGTCCGACGTCTGGCTGAGCAGGAGGGTGAAGACCATCTCGCACTCGGCGCAGGCGTTCTGCTCGTGGCCGCTGATGTTGGCGCCGAAGGCCTCGAAGGACTCGTCGCAGGTGGTGCCGGCGAGGGCCCCGGGGTCGGTGTACTCCTGGTGGTGGACGATGGTGCCGCTCAGGTTCTCCAGCCAGGTCAACGGGATCACCGGGGGCAGGACCTCCACGGGCTCGGGGGTCGGAGTGGGGGTCGGCTCCGCCTCCACGGGCTCCTCCTGGCAGGCGAAGAGGGGGAGGGCGAGGGCGAGGATCAGCAAGCGGCGCATGGGCGATCTCCGGTGGAACCGAGGCCAAGGGTCGAAACTTGGGGCCCGGCTGTCAAGCGTCCTCTGGGGCCCGGTGGCCGCTGGACCTCAGTTCATGACGTGGATGGCGTGGCCCAGGGCCTTGGCCGCCGCCTCCATCACCGCCTCGCCCAGGGTGGGGTGGGGGTGGATGGTCAGGGCGATGTCTTCCAGGAAGGCGTCCATCTCGATGGCGAGGGCGGCCTCGCTGATCAGGTCGGAGGCGTTGGGGCCCACGATGGCGATGCCCAGCACCTGGTGGTCGGCGGCGTCAGCGATCACCTTGACGAAGCCGTCGGTGGACAGCTGGGTCAAGGCGCGGCCGTTGGCGGCCCAGGGGAACTTGCCGATCTTCAGATTGAAGCCCTGCTCCCGCGCTTCCGCCTCGCTCAGGCCGGCGGTGGCGATCTCCGGATCGGTGAAGACCACGGCGGGCACGGTCTTGTAGTCGGCGGCTACGTTCTTGCCGGCGGCGACCTCCGCGGCGATCTCCCCCTGCTTCGTCGCCCGGTGGGCCAGCATGGGGTTCCCGGTCACGTCGCCCACGGCCAGGATGTGCGGCACGTTGGTGCGCAGCTGCTCGTTCACGGGCACGAAGCCGCGCTCGTCCTGGGCGACGCCCGCCGCGCTGAGCCCCAGGCCCTCGCTGTAGGGCTTGCGCCCCACGGTCACCAGGACCTTGTCGCAGCGCAGCTCCTGGGGCCCCTGCTCGGTGCCGACGGTGACCACCAGGTCGTCGCCGTCGCGCCGCCAGCCCTCGGCCCGGGCGTTGAGGTGGGTGGTGACGCCGGACTTCTTGAGGCTGCGGGCGATGACCTGGACGATCTCCGGATCGAAGCCGGGCATGACCTGATCGCCCATCTCCACCACGGTGATCTCGCTGCCCAGCTTGTTGAGCATCTGGCCCATCTCCAGGCCGATGTAGCCGCCGCCGATGACCACCACCCGCGCGGGCACGTGGTCCAGATCCAGGGCGCCGGTGGAGCTGAGGATGTCCTGCTCGTCGAAGGGAAAGGCGGGGATCTGGATGGGCACCGAGCCCGTGGCGATCACCGCGTGGCCGAACGTGACGTCGTAGGCCTCCCCGTCGACGGGGGTGACCCGCGCGGTGGTGGGGCCGGTGAAGGTGGCGGTGCCCGTCTCCATCGCGCAGCCGTTGCCCTTGCAGAGCCCGCGCACGCCGCTGGTCATCTTGTGGACGATGCCGCCCTTCCAGGCTTGCATCTGCTTCATGTCGACGCTGACGCCCTCGACCGTGATGCCCATGACCGAGGCCTTCTTGGTCTTCTCGACCGTCTTGCCCGCGGTGATCAGCGCCTTGGAGGGAATGCAGCCGATGTTGAGGCAGGTGCCCCCCCACATGCTCTTCTCCACGATCAGGGTCTTGAGGCCGAGCTGTCCGGCGCGGATGGCGGCCGGGTAGCCGCCGGGGCCGGCGCCGATGACGAGCAGATCCACGTTGGTCTCAGGCATGTCGAGCGATCTCCCAGGGGGGAGGGGCTTCTACCTGTCCCCGCGGGTCCGCGGCAAGGGGAGGAGGGGTGGGGGGGGCTCCCACGCCCGCGCGCCTACGCGCCCGATCTGCCCGCTCCCCCCGATTCTTCCCGGGCGTCCAGCCGGCCCCTTGTGGTAGTCACCGAGCCTCCGGAGGCGCCATGACCCGCTCGACCCTGCTCCTGATCTGTCTGCTCGGCCTGACCCTCACCGCCTGCACCGCCCGCCGCGGCGGGGGCGGAGGCGGCGGCAGCGACGACGACGACAGCGCGGCCGACGACGACGACGCAGCCGACGACGACGACCTCTTCAACCCCGACGACGACGACGACACGGTCTCCGACGACGACGACACGGTTGCGGACGACGACGACACGGTTGCCGACGACGACGACACGGTTGCCGACGACGACGACA
>CALCXL010000063.1 GCA_937907595.1 uncultured Pseudomonadota bacterium | reverse complement strand
GGGCGACGGAAGGCCGCGCTGAAGACCTGGTCGCAGGCGCACAAGGATCTGAAGCGCAGCAGCCGCAAGCAGAAGATCCAGTTCCCCGGCGTGAACGGGCTGCTCTGGCCCATGGCGCTGCTGGCGACGGCGGACCCGGCGGCGATCCAGAAGGCCACCGAGCAGATCGAGCTGGCCGTGGCCGACCCCACCGTCCCCCACTACCTGGGGCTGGTCGTCACCAAGGGCGCCGCGGGCCTGCTGGGCGTCCCCCCGCAGCCCACCGACGCCGAGCGCTGGCTCGATGCGTCGCCGACCTCCCTGTCCTGCCTGACCGCGCGCCTCATGGCCCTGCTGCTGGGCGAGCCCGCCGAGTCGTCCGTCCTGGCGCGCACCCTGGAGCACGCGCACGCAGCCTCCGCAGCCGAGCTCTGGTGGCTCAGCCGCGAGCTCTGGGACGTGTACACCCGCGAGGGAGGCACAGATCTGCCCACCGCCGAGGTGGCCGCGCACCTGGCCCGGGTCCCCGGGCGCCCCCTGGGCGAGCAGTTCGCCGGCCGCCCCGAGTGGGAGCGACGCTTCACCGCCCTGGCCGCCCTCAAGCCCAGCCGGTCCCAGGGCGGCGAGCGTGAGATGTGGGTCCTGGAGCGACTGCCCACGGGAGTGGAGCTGTCCCTGTTCGTCCAGCGCAAGAGCAAGACCGGGTGGCTGACCGGCACCCCCGTGGATCTCAAGCGCCTGAAGAACCCCCTGCGCCTGGGCTGGTTGAGCGAACGGGGCCTCGCCGCCGCGGCCTGCCTGCGCGAGCAGAAGGTCGGCTGGGGGGCCGACGGCGAGCTGGAGTACGTCCTGCAGCAGCCCGAGGCGCTGGCCGCCCTCGTCAAGCACCCCAACCTCGTCGACGGGGACCGCAACCCCTTGACCCTGCGACGCGCCACGCCGCAGGTCGTCGTCGAGGATCAGGACGACGACATCGTCCTCTCCCTGCAGCCCCCCCCTCCTCGGGGCGGCTACGCCCTGCTCGACATCGGACCCGGAGAGGTGGCGCTGCTGGACTACAGCAAGCACGACTCCGACCTCGTGAAGATCCTGGAGACGCCCCTGGTGGTGCCCTCGTCCGAGCGGGAGCGGGTCATCGAGGTCCTCCAGAGCCTCTCGGCCCTGGTGCCCGTCAGTTCGGCGCTGCTCCCCGGTCCGGACGTCGACCTGGTCGCCGACGTGCGCCCCGTGCTCCAGCTGCGGCGGGTCGGTGAGAGCCTGGTCGTGCGGGCCCGCTTGCGGCCCCTGGGCGCGTCGGGGCCCCTGGTGCGGCCGGGGGAGGGCGCGCTCACCGTCTTCGCCACGATCGATGACGTTCCGACGCAGTGCGAGCGCGACCTGGCGGCCGAGACCGCCGCCCTGGACGCCTTCCTGAAGGAGCGCCCCCGCCTCGCGGGGATGCAGGAGGGCGAGCTCACCGTCGAAGGCCTGGAAGAGAGCCTCGAGCTGGTGCTCGATCTGGCCGACCTCCACGCCGAAGGCCGGCTGGATTGGGAGCGGGGCATGGAGCTGAAGGTCGTGCACGGCGGGACCCCCCGGATCGCCGTGGCCTCCGACAAGGGCTGGTTCTCGGCCGCCGGCACCGTCCCCCTTAACGACGACGAGGTCGTCCAGCTGGCGGAGCTGCTCGCGGGGACTTCGGCGGGACGCTTCGTCGAGCTGGCCGACGGCACGTTCGTCGCGCTCTCCGACGCGCTGGTCCGCGGGCTGGAGACGCTCCGGCGCTTCGGTGAGGTCCGCGCGAAGGGGGTCCGCTTCCACCCGATGTCGCTGCCCATGCTGACGCCGATGCTCGACGAGGCCACGGGACGACGCACGCCCGGGCTCAAGCAGCTGCAGGACCGCATGTCCCAGGCCGAGGACGTGGTGCCCGAGGTCCCATCGACCCTGCAGGCGGAGCTGCGCGACTACCAGGTCGAGGGCTTCCAGTGGCTGGCCCGCCTCGCGTCCTGGGGCGCCGGCGCCTGCCTCGCCGACGACATGGGCCTGGGCAAGACCATGCAGGCCCTCGCCCTGCTCCTGCGCCGCGCCGAGAACGGCCCCGCGCTGGTCGTGGCGCCCACCTCGGTCGGCTTCAACTGGATGGACGAAGCCGCGCGCTTTGCTCCCAGCTTGAAGCTGCACCTGTTCGGCCCCGGCGACCGGGAGGCCCACATCGCAGCGCTCGGTGCGGGCGACGTGCTGGTGTGCAGCTACGGCCTCCTGCAGCGGGAGGCCGATGTCCTGGCGAGCCGGCGGTGGGCCACCGTGGTCCTCGACGAAGCCCAGGCCATCAAGAACCCCACGACCCTGCGCGCCCGCGCGGCGTTCGGGTTGCAGGCCGACTTCCGGCTCGCCACCACCGGCACCCCGGTGGAGAACCGGCTGGATGAGCTGTGGAGCCTGTTCAAGTTCCTGCTCCCCAACTTCCTGGGCAGCAAGAAGCGCTTCAGCGAACGGTTCGGGAACGGCGAAGGCATCGTCGACCTGCGCAAGCTCGTGCGGCCCTTCATCCTGCGCCGCCTCAAGAGCGACGTGCTGGACACGCTGCCGCCCCGCACGGACATCGTCTGGCACGTGCAGCCCGACGAGGCGGAGGCGAAGGTCTACGAGGCGCTGCGCCTCGCCGCCGCCCGGGAGCTCGAGGGAGCCGCGGACTCGCCCCAGCAGCGCATGCAGGTGCTCGCCTGGATCACCAAGCTGCGGCTGGCTTGCTGCGACCCCCGTCTGGTGCACGAGGGCGCCGCACCGGGCGCGAAGCAGGCCGAGCTGCAGGGTCTGGTGGAAGAGCTGCGGGCCGGTGGGCACAAGGCCCTGATCTTCAGCCAGTTTGTCAAGCACCTGGAGCTGGCGCGGGAGTGGCTCGACGAGGCCGAGATCCCCTACCAGTACCTGGACGGCGGCACCCCCGCGGCGGCCCGTCGCACGGCGGTCAACGCGTTCCAGGCCGGCGAAGGCGACGTCTTCCTGATCAGCCTGAAGGCCGGCGGGACCGGGCTGAACCTCACCGCCGCCAGCTACGTCATCCACCTCGACCCCTGGTGGAACCCCGCCGTCGAGGACCAGGCGTCCGACCGCGCCCACCGCATCGGGCAGACCCAGGCCGTGACCGTCTACCGGCTGGTGGCCCAGGGCACCATCGAGGAGAAGATCCTCGAGCTGCACGAGGGCAAGCGCGCCCTGGCATCGGAGCTGCTGTCCGGGACCAACGCGGCGCCCACGCTGGACGTGTCGGACCTGATGGCGTTGATCACCGACGAATGACCTGCGCCCTGATCCCGGGGTGAACCCGATCGCCTTGGGGCCCCCGTCAATCCAGTTGACTCACCTCCCGGCCCAGGGGATACCTGCCCCAGGCGATCACGTCGCCTCGCCCGCCCCGGAGCGTGCCCGCACCCCGGATCGGGGCGCGGAAGCCCCAGGCAGGCGCCCCCTGTTCGAGCCTCGGCCTCGCGCGCACTGAGGGCTCTCCCCACGCCGGCCCCCCCGGCGAACGTGGGGGCTTGGCCCATGTGCGCGTTCGCTATTGCACCCTCGAGTTCCCCGACTTCGACCTGCACGTGCGCTCGCTGCGCGACACCCAGGAGTTCGACGACGTCGGCGGCGAGGCGGCCGCGCTGGGCATCTCGTCGGCGACCTGGTCCACCTTCGGCGTCCTTTGGGACTCGGGCCGCGTGCTCGCGGGCGTGATGACCGACGTGGACATCGCCGGCCTGCGCATCCTGGAGGTCGGCTGCGGCCTGGGCCTGCCCAGCCTGGTCCTCAACCACCGCCAGGCCGACATCACCGCCACCGACCTGCACCCCAGCGCCGGCCGCTTCCTGGCCCGCAACGCCGCCCTCAACGACGACGAGCCCATCCCCTTCGTGCGCACCGGCTGGACCGACGACGACCACGGGCTCGGCCTCTTCGACCTCATCATCGGCGCCGACGTCCTGTACGAAGCCCCTCACGTCCGGATGCTGTCGGACTTCGTGCACGAGCACCTGGCCCCGGGCGGGCAGGTCGTCCTGGTCGACCCGGGGCGCAAGCTGCACGCCCGCTTCAGCCGGCGCATGGTCGAGCTGGGCTACGCCCACGAGCAGCGCCGCGTTCCGTCGGACGAGAGCGAGCACGCCGTCGCCGGGACGCGGGTGCTGACCTACGATCGCCCCGCCTGAGGGTCGCTCGGGGCCGCAGTGGCGCCGCCGCCCCTCCCCCGCCAGCGGATCGATGCCCCAGGATCCCGCGCCCACGGGCAGCGGGGCGCGGGCAGCCCGGCATCCCCCCCTCAAGCCGGTCCCCGCTGGTACTGTTGAAGCGAGGGACGGGACGCAGGGGTGGCCCCCCGATCGGGGGACTCCAGCGCAAGGAGGCGCGCTTCCGATGACCGACGACCCCCTGACCACGGCCCTCGACGCGCTCCCCCGCCCCTCCCCTGGCTCCGTGCGGGCCTACGACGCGGCCCGGGAGGGCATGGTGGCCTCCGTGGACCGTCGCCTGGCCGACGACCCCGCC
>CALCXL010000062.1 GCA_937907595.1 uncultured Pseudomonadota bacterium | reverse complement strand
CCGGCTGCCCGCGCTCCTGCTCGATGTGCAGCAGCGCCGGGCCCGTGTCCTCGCCACCGAGCAGCTGGATCGCCAGGACTACCCCTTCGCCAACGAGGTGGTCTTCCGCGACGGACGCCAGGTCACCGCCTTCGTCAACATCCAGAAGGGCTGCGACAACCTCTGCGCCTTCTGCATCGTGCCCTTCACCCGGGGGCGGGAGGTGAGCCGGCCCGCCGCCGACGTGGTGCACGAGGTCCGAAAGCTGGCGCACTCGGGCGTTCGGGAGGTCACGCTCCTGGGCCAGAACGTCAACAGCTACGGCCTCAAGCGCAGCGACGAGCCCCCCTTCCACGAACTGCTGGCGCGGGTGGCGCAGGTGGAGGGCATCGAGCGGGTGCGCTTCACCACGTCCAACCCCTGGGATCTGCACGACGGGCTCGTTGACCTCTTCGCATCGGAGCCGCGCCTCACCTCCTACTTCCACCTGCCGGTGCAGGCGGGTGCCGACTCGATGCTGGAGCGCATGCGGCGTCGGCACACCCGGGCCGAGTACCTGGAGCTTATGGCGCGCCTGCGGGTCGCGCGGCCCGACCTGGCCTTCTCCACCGACGTCATCGTGGGCTTTCCAGGAGAGACCCAGAAGGAACATGAGGAAACCCTGTCGTTGCTGGAGCTTGCACAGTACGACTTCATCTACTCCTTCAAGTACAGCCCCCGGCCGCATACCCAGGCCTTCAAGCGGTTCGACGACGACGTGCCCACGCAGGTCAAGAAGGATCGGCTGGAGGAGGTGCAGAGCCTGCAGCGGTCGATCACCGCCGAGCGCATGGCGGCGTGGGTGGGGCGGACCGCCGCGGTGCTGGTGGAGGGGCCGTCCAAGAAGGACGCGTCCTGGCTCAGCGGCCGGCTGGACCAGAACTGGATCGTCAACTTCCCGGGACCCCCTGAGCTTGTGGGGGAGGTCGTCGACGTGACGGTGGACGCCGCCTTCAGCAACAGCCTGTCGGGCCGCCTGCCCGAAGCCGGAGCCGCCCACCGCCGCTTGGGCCTGCTGTGATCCACCTGCAGGGTGTGCGCGTGCAGTTCGGCGCGCGCTTCGTGCTCGACCGGGTGGACCTGCAGATCGGGGACCGGGAGCGCCTGGCTGTGGTCGGTCGCAACGGCGAGGGCAAGTCGACGCTGCTCAAGGTGGCCGCGGGCGCCCACGAGTCCGACGAGGGCGACGTCGTCACCAGCCGGGGCCAGGACGTCGGCATGCTGCGGCAGGAGAACGTCGTGCCCGCCGGGCGCACCCTCTGGCAGGAGGCCTTCGCGGCCCTGCAGCCGGTCAAAGCGATGGAGGGCCGGGCCAACGAGAAGCTGGCCCTGGCCGCCTCGCTTCCGGCCAGCGATCCGCTGCACAGCGAGGCCTTGCACGACGCGGAGGAGCTGCTCGAGCGCTTCCGCCAGCGCGGCGGCTACGAGGTGGAGGCGACCTGCGGGCGGGTCCTGAGCGGGCTGGGCTTCGCGCAAGAGGACTGGGCGAAGAACACCGAGGACTTCTCGGGCGGCTGGCAGGTGCGCATCGCCCTGGCGCGGCTGCTGCTGGAGCGGCCGGACATCCTGCTGCTGGACGAGCCCACCAACCACCTGGACCTGGAGACCCGCACCTGGCTGCTGCACGAGCTCAAGGGCTGGCCCGGCGGCGTCGTGATCATCAGCCACGACCGCGACTTCCTGGACCGCCTGGTGACCCGCACGATCGAGGTCGCCGGCGGGCAGCTGCAGGAGTACCGCGGCGGCTACTCCCAGTTCCTGCGGCAGCGGGAGGAGCGGCTGGAGCTCCTGCGCAAGGCGGCGGAGGAGCGGGACGCCGAGCGGCAGCGCATCCAGCAGTTCATCAACCGCTTCCGGGCGAAGGCCAGCAAGGCCGCGCAGGTGCAGGCGCGGGTCAAGGCCCTGGAGAAGCTGCCGCCCATCGTGGTGCCGCAGCTGGCGAAGCCCCCGCGCATGGCCTTCAACGACGCGCCCCCTTCGGCCGATCCCATGCTCGACGTGCGCGGGCTGGACAAGTCCTACGGCGACAAGGTGGTTCTGGAGGACGTGCAGGCCACCGTCTGGGCGGGGCGGCGGGTGCTGCTGGTGGGACCGAACGGCGCCGGCAAGTCGACCATGCTGCGCCTGCTGGCCTCCCGGGAGCCCGCGACGGCCGGCGTGGTCCGGCCCGGTGCGGGGGTTCGGACGGCGTGGTTCGCGCAGGATCAGGCGCGGGAGCTGGACCCCGATCAGACGGTGCTCGGCACGATCATGAAGGCGGACACGCTGCGCACGGAGACGCAGTGCCGCACCTTCCTGGGCTCCTTCCTGTTCAGCGGGGACGACGTGCACAAGCCCGTCGGCGTGCTCAGCGGCGGGGAGAAGAGCCGCGTGGCCCTGGCCCTGGTGCTGCTGCAGCGCGCCAACCTGCTGCTCCTGGACGAGCCGACCAACCACCTGGACATCGAGACCAAGGAGGTCCTGGCCGAGGCCCTGCGCGTGTACCCCGGCGCGGTCGTCTTCGTCAGCCACGATCGCGCCTTCGCCAACGCCCTGGCGGACACGGTGTGGGAGGTGGGCAACCGCACCCTGGTGGAGCACCACGGCAACCTGGACGACTTCCTGTGGGGGCGGGCGATGGAGCTGGGCCTGGCCACGCGGCGCGCCCCGGGGGAGCCGGCCCCCGACGCCTGGCTGCTCGGCGGCCTGCCCACCCTGGACGCGAAGACCCGGGCGGAGAACCGCGCGCGCGCTGAGGCCGACGACGAGCCGGCGGTCGACGCCCCCGAGGAGCCCGCCCCGAGCAAGGCCAACTGGCAGGAGCGCAAGCAGGCGAAGCGTGAGGCCGACCAGCGCCGCCGTCGCCTGGCCGCCCTGGAGGCGCGCATCGAGGAGCTCGAGGGGCGGGAGCGGGCGTTGAACGAGGAGCTCCAGAGCCCGGCCGTCGCCGACGACTGGGACCGACTGGCGACCCTCACCAAGGATTGGGAGGGCGTCAATCGCCGCCTGGAGTCCGCGATGGAGGAGTGGGAGGCCCTCGGCGAGGCCTGAGTACCCGGTCGACCTGGCTCCGCTGGTTGCCGCTCGTGGGAGCGATGCAGGCTGTCGGGAACCCCGAGCGGCCCTATGCTGTCGGTTGGGAGGAGTCGACCTTCCTCCCTGCCCCCGTCTGATGGAGACCGCGTGCGCCGCCTGCTGCCCCTCCTGTTCGTCTTCGTGCTCGCTGGCTGCGCCGGCCGCCAGGCGGCGGTCCATGGGCCGCTGGATTCGTCCGGCCCCCGCACCACGGTCTCCCCCGACGCCCTGCGCATCGTGGGCGGAGTCGACGCCTTGACGGGCCTCGACGGCTACGACGCCTCCGACCTGTTCGCCCTGGCCTACACCGCCTTCGATGCCGCCGACTACGCCCGAGCGTTGGCGCTCTACGACCGGCTGCTCCAGGAGTTCCCCGAGTCGGCCGACGCCCTCACCGCGCGCTGGAACGGGGCCCTGTGCGCCGAGAAGCTGGGCGAGCTGGAGGCGGCCCAGGCCGGCTTCGGCGCGTACGCGGCCGGGGTCGCGGATCCGCTGGAGGCGACGATCGCGCGGATCCGACAGGCGCGCATGCTCCAGCGCATGGGCCGCTACGCTGAGTCGGTCCCGGGGCTCGAGGCCGCGCTGATGGAGTCGGGCCTGGACCAGGAGCAGCGCTGGGAGGCGCGCATGCTGCGGGCGTTGGCCCGCGCCGCTGCCGGCGAGTTCACGCTGGCCGAGTCCATCCTCGACGGCGTGCGCCGGGAGATCCGTCGCCACACCCTGCAGTCCCACGAGCGGCACCCATACCCGGCCGCGATGGTCTGGGTGATGGCCGGCGATCTGTACCGCCTCCGGGCCCAACACCAGGACGTCGCCATGGTGGACGACCTGCCCGCCCTCGATCGGTCGCTTCAGGAGAAGGCGCAGCTGCTCCTGGAGGCGCGGCAGCACTACAAGCGCGCGCTCCAGCACCGCGTGCCCGCCTGGAGCGGCGCGGCGGCCTTCGGGCTGGGCGTGGTCTACGAGGACTTCCGGTCGGACCTGCTGGCGGCGCCGGTGCCGGACGACCTGGACGAAGAGCACGCCGCGGTCTACGCGCAGCTGTTGGAGCAGCGAACCCGCGCGTTCCTGGAGAAGGCTGCGTCGGACTACCGGGAGGTCTTGGGCATGGCGGACCGGCTGGCCCTGGAGCCGGCCTGGATCCACGTCGTGCAGGGGGCCCTGGAGCGCTGCGAGGATCAGCTGGGCCTGGGCCAGCAGGCCGGGGTCAGGGCGCAGCTGGATCCGCCGGGAGGCGGATGACGAAGGCGGCGCCGCCCCCCTCGGCGTCCCTCGCTTCGATGCGCCCCCCGTGCTCCACGACGATGCGGTGCGCCATCGCGAGGCCCAGCCCCGTGCCCCGGCTCCCCTTGGTGGTGACGTAGGGGGTGAACAGGCGGTCGCGCACCTCGGGCGCGATGCCCGGGCCGTCGTCGGCCACCACGATCTCCACCTCGTCCCCCCGCCGCGCGGCTGACAGGCGCAGAGTGCCCCGGTCCTCCATCGACTCGCAGGCGTTCTTGATCAGGTTCGTGAACACGGTGGCCAGCTGGTTGCGGTCGGCGCGAACGGGCGCCGGCCCCATGGCGCGGACCACGGTCACGCCCTCGGCCTGGGCGTAGAGGGCGGCCGCGTCGTCCAGCAGGGCGCCGATGTCCAGAGGCTCGGGGCGGGGGTCGGGCAGCCGGGCGAAGCGCGCGAACGAGTCGCTGAGCTCGGTCAGTCGCGCGACCTCGGAGACGACGGCCTCCGCCTGCTCGTGCAGGATCTCGTCGAAGTCGGGCCGGTCGAGGCTGCGCGCCCGGCGGATCACGTCCATGGCGCCGCGGATCGGCGTCAGCGGGTTCTTCAGCTCGTGGGCCAGCCCCCGGGCGATCTCCCGCCAGGCGGCCACGCGCTCGGCCTGGACCAGCTCGTCGCGCGACGCGGCCAGATCGTCGCCCATGGCGTTGAAGGCGCCCACCAGATCCTCCACCTCTCGGACGCGGCTGCTGCCCCGGGGGACCCGCGCGTCCAGATCGCCGCCGGCGAGCCGGGACGCCGCGCGGGCCAGGGCCTCCACGGGCCTCACGATGCCCCGCGACAGGGCCATGCCCACGGCCAGGGCGAGCAGGGCGCTGAGGAGGGCGACCAGCAGGGCCTGCCACCGCAGGCTGCGCTGCAGGGCGGCGACGTCGGCGCGGTCGACGCCCACCAGGAGGCTGGGAGCGTCCGCCCCGGGCAGGCGGAGGCGGCGTTGGCGCAAGCTCCGGCCTGGGGACGCCTGGGGCGCCTCGTCCCCCCACAGCAGCTCCAGCTGATCCACGCCAAGCCGCTCCCGCGCAGCCACCAGGTCCCCCGAGTCCAGCCATCGGCCGCCGACGACCTGGAGAACCTGGTCCGCGACGAGCGCCTCGCGCACCAGGATCAGGGCGGGCCGGGGGCCCTCCGGCCCGTCGATCCGAGCGACGTGGGCCCCGTCGGGCGTCGGCTCGTGCGGCGGCTGGGGCAGGTCGATCCGGGTCGGCCAGTGGGCGCTGCTCAGGGTGATCCCCTGGGAGTCGAGCACATCGAGCAGGTCCAGGGCACCGGGCCGCAGGCGCTGGGCCGCGCGCGAGTAGCGCTCGCCGGCCGGGGTCTGGGGGCCGAAGCGCGCCAGCTCGCGGGGGTCATCGACCAGCGCGTCCAGGGCGGCCGCCACCTTCGCCTCGTGCTGGCGCAGCTCGGTCTGCAGGCTCCCCAGCGCGCGGTCGGCCCGCTCGGTCAGCTGCCGCTCCAGTTGGGAGGAGACCTCGCGCAGGTACAGGGCCGTCGCGGTGCCCACCGCCAGGAGCACCACGGCCAGCAGGGCGCCGACGAGGCGGGCGCGCAGCGGGGCCGTCACGGGACCCTCCACCAGGCGCGGTCCAGCAGGGGCACCCCGTCGGGGCGCAGGCGCACCCCCAGCAGGTCCTGGTGCACGGCGATCCAGCGGCGGGCGCTGAGCAGGGGGACGGCGCGGCGTTCGTCGATCCAGAGGCGCTCCAGATCCAGGGCGGCCTCCAGCCGGCGGGCCGGGGAGGCGTCCAGCAGGCGGGGATCTGTGAGCCCCTCGGAGCGCAGCGCCGGCTGCTGGTCGGCCAGCGCCAGCAGCGCCAGGGCGGGGTCGCGGGTCGGCGGGCCCCACTGGATCAGGCGCGACGCGGCGCCCGGCTCGGGGACCACCCGCCCGCCGCGCGCGTCCACCAGGGCGGTGAGGCGGGCCGCCAGCCCCTGGAGCAGCGCGCCGTCTCCCCGGTCCAGAGCCAGCCGGAGGGACGACGCGGAGCGATCCGGGGCGGCGGCGCCAGCGTCGTCGGGGGGAGGGCGTCGAGGCGCCAGCCGGTCGGGGAGCAGGCCTTGCGCGGCTTCGGCGCGCCCGCCCGCAAGCACCTCCGCCATCAAGCCGGGGCGCAGGCGATCGCGGAAGGCGGCGAGCCCGCGGGCGCCGCTGCCGGTGCCCAGGGGATCGTCCGCTCGGGCCTGTTCGCCCTGGATGAGCAGGACGACGCTGTCGATGGCGGAGACGACCAGCGAGCGCCCGGGGGCGGCCGCCCCTTCGGCCAGCAGGTCGGCGGGCGCGCCCGGAGGGACGAAGAGCAGGCGATGGACGCCGACTCCCTCGGCACGTTCGAGCCGCGGCAGGTCGCCTGCGAAGGCGTCGGGGCCATCGATCGGGCAGCCGGACAGGAGCTCGGGCAGGGCGCCGACGGGCGTGCTGAACCGCAGCAAGAGGCCACCGGGGCGCTCCGCCACCGACGTGGTGACGCCTGCCGAGCGCAGCGCGGCGGCGGGCCAGGCAGCGGGTCCGGTGAGGCAGTCCTCCACGGCGGCCTGAAGGCCCTCTCCGCCCAGGCGCCACACGAGCCCGCCGGGCTCTCCCTCCAACGCGGACACCCGGTCGCTGCGCAGATCGGTGCCGGCGAGGGGGGGGCGGCTGCGGGCGAGCCAGGGCGGATCGTCGGGGTCTGGGGGCCGCAGGAGGGGCACGCTCCGCGCGCTCCGGGCGGTCTCGTCGGCGAGGTCCGCGCTGAGGGCCAGGCGCACGTCGCCGCCCACCGTGGGCATGCGCCGGGCGGCGGCCGGGGCGGGCAGGAGGAGGATCAGCAGGAGGAGGGCGCGCCTCATCGCCGCCGCTCCAGGCGCCAGAGCACCGCCCGATCGCTGCCCGTCTCCTCGACCAGCAGCAGATCCGGCTGCCCATCGAAGTCCAGGTCGCCCAGCGCGAGCGCGGCCAGGCTCCCCTCGAACGTGGCCTGAAAGAGCAGCGGAGAGCCACGCTCGTCCAGTCGGAACAGGGACAGGCGGTCCGGCTCGCCGGGACCGAGGGCCTCGGTCACCGCCAGGTCGACCCGGCCGTCCGCGTCCAGGTCCCCCAGGACGATCCGATCGCCGACCCGGGCCGCCGGGGGTTCCAGAAGGCCGCCTCCCGGTCGCACCCCGCCCAACCGGCCGTCGTGCCCGACCCAGACCGCGGCGTCCTCGCCGGGCCAGATCTGCAGGTCGCGGAGCCGCGCGGGAGCCCCCGCCAGGACGGGCGCCAGCGCGCCGTCGACGGGAGCCAGCCGGAGGTCCGCCCCGCCCAGCGCGTCCGCCTCCAGCGTCCGGGGGTGGGCGGCGTCGCGCGGCTGCCTCAGCATCGGCCCCGCCGGCCCGTCGATCCCGCGGCCCGTTCGCGGGTCCAGGGCGCCCGCGGGCCAGGACGACGTTGCGAGGGCGAGGCCGTCGTTCCAGGGGGCGAGCCAGCCCGACGCGAAGCGGCCGTGCGGCGGTCCGGGCAGGGCCCAGGGTCCACCCAGGGCCTGGGGGCGGGCGGCGCCCTCGTCGAAGCGCAGGGTGCGCAGCCCGTCGACGCTCAGCAGCGCGACCTCATCACCCTCCCGGTCGTCCAGGGAGAGGAGCACCAGATCGAGCACGCCCGCCGGCACGGTGCCCAGCCGATCGAGGGCCCACTGGCCCTGGCCCAGCCGAGCGTGGGGCGCCGCAAGCAGCGCCTCCAGCTCCCGATCCAGGGGCCAGGAGACCGCCAGCGCGCCGTCCCGTTCGCCCGGCAAGCGCAGCCGCCCCACCGCCCAGGCGGCGCCCTCCTCCAGGGAGAGCGTGACCGCCAGGTGCGTGCGGCTGGGGCCGGGCTCGCTCAGCAGCACCGACTCATGGGCCAGCCGGCGGCCCAGCCGCTCCACGAAGACGCGTCGGGCCCGGCGCTCGTCCAGGCCCGCGGCGCACTGCACCTCCAGGGAGAGCTCCGACCCTCCCTCAAGCCGCGGCACGAGGGCCTGCGCGATCGCGTCCACCCAGGCCAACAGGGAGGAGTCGTAGAACGCACCGACGCCCCGCTCCCCCTCCGCCGACGCCGCCCCCGGCACGAGGCAGACGACGAACAGGAGGGGGAGGAGGCGTCTCACGGGTGCAGGATGCCGGAGTGGAGGGTGTGGGCGCCAACGGCTCCCCCCTGGGAACCCCCGGGGGGGAGCGTCGGTTCCCCGCTCAGGGCGTGGCCTGGTCGCCGGCGGGCAGGACGAGCGCCGCCCCCGCCTGCCCCTGCTCCCCGACCCGGTCGGCCAGGATCCGGGCGACCTCGTCGGACACCTGCCGATCGACCGCCTCCCGCAGTCGATCCCGGTTGGCCGCCGCCGTGGTGTAGCCGGGCCGCATGGTCGCCGCGCGGGCGAAGGCCTCCAGGGCGTCCATGTCCCGCCCGGCACGCTCGTAGGCGATCCCCAGGTTGTTGACCATGTGCGCCTGCAAGCCCGGGAGCTCCGTCGCGGCCTCCAGGTACTGCAGGGCCAGGCCGTCGCGGCCCACCTGCAGCGCGGCGAAGCCCAGGGCGTTGTAGGCCTGCACCTGCTGCGGGTCCCGGGCGATGGCGCGGCGGGAGGCGTCCACGGCCTGCTGCCACATGGACAGCCCCAGGAAGGCGCGCGCCTGGAGCAGGTGGGCCCGCGCCGACTCGGGCTGCAAGGCCACCAGCCGGTCGACGTGCTTGCGCGCGGCCTTTGCCTCGCCGCGGTCCAGCTGGTCTTCGGCGAGGATCTCGTGGGCGCCGACGAGGTCCCGGTCGTGCTCCAGGGCCTGCTCGATGCAGCGGATGCCCTGGGCCCGACGGCCCAGCTCCAGGTAGCTCTCGCCGAGCAGCTGCCAGGCCACCGCGGAGTCGGGGGCGTCGAAGAGCGCCAGACGCAGGGCGTCGATGGCGTCGCCGACGGCGCCCTCCTCCCGGAGGATCACCGCTTCCTGGAAGTGGTCGTGAAAGCGCGGGTCGTGGTGGGCGATGGCCTCCTGGGCCAGCACCGGGGGGCCGCTCATGGGGGTGGGCGGCTCGGGCTCCACCTCCGAGGGCATGGACAGATCGACCAGCTCGATGCGGGGCGGGCCCGCTTCCATGGACAAGGTGGGCGCGGCGGCCGTGGGCGCGGTCGCCTCGCAGGCAGCCAGGAGGAGGACGAGGACGAGGAGCAGGCGGTTGGCGTGGTGCATGTGGCACCTCCCTTCGCTCTCCTTCCAAAGCAGGGGGCGTGCCATGTCTGCAAGTAGCCGAAATTGCGGAGACTCACGCGCTCACGCTGCGGCCGGCTCCCCGGACTGTGTCCCGGGGGACACGGGGGAGCGTGGCCCGGGGGAGACAGGGGAGATCAGCGCTGGATGCCCAGCTTCTTGATCTTCTTGTAGAGGTGGCTGCGCTCCAGCCCAAGGTCGTCGGCGGCGCGGGTCATGTTGCCGTCGAAGCGGGCGATGCGGTCCTCGATGATCCGCCGTTCCAGGGCCTCCAGCACGGCGTACAGGGGGCCCTCGGTGGGCAGCTCCGCGCCCTCCAGCTTCGGCACGTCCTGCAGGGCGCGGCGCACGTCCGCGCCGTCGATGGTGCTGGACAGGGTCATCGCCGCCAGCCGACCCACGCGGTTGGCGAGCTGCCGCACGTTGCCTGGCCACTCGTAGTCCTGCAGGGCGCGCAGGGCGTCGTCCGTGAGCTCCCGCGGCTCGAACTCGTTGTCCCGGCAGAACGCGTCCAGCAGGTGCAGGGCCAGGGCGGGGATGTCGTCGCGGCGGGCGCGCAGGGGCGGTACGTGGATGAGCAGGCCCTCCAGGCGCTGCAGGAGGTCCAGGCGGAAGCGGCCCTGCTGCACCTCTTCCTGCAGGTCGCGGTTGGTGGCGGCGATGATCCTCACGTCGACGGGCACCGCGCGCGACGCCCCCAGGGGCAGGACCTCGTGCTCCTCGAGCACGCGCAGCAGCTTCGCCTGGATGGACAGCGGCATCTCGCCGACCTCGTCCAGGAAGAGCGTGCCGCCGTCGGCCTGCTGGAACCGGCCCTCCCGGCGGCGATCGGCCCCGCTGAAGGCGCCCCGCTCGTGGCCGAACAGCTCCGACTCCACCAGGTTCTCGGCGAAGGCGGCGCAGTTGAGGGCGACGAAGCGTCGCGCGGCGCGCCGGCTGCAGTCGTGGATCGCCCGCGCGACCAGCTCCTTGCCCACGCCGCTCTCGCCCGTGATCAGCACCCGCATCCGGGTGGGCGCCGCCTGGCGGACGGCCTGCACCACGCGGGACAGGGCAGGGGACTCGCCCACCATGCCGTGGCGGATCTCGGCCGAGCGGCGAAGCTGCGCGACGTCGCGGTCCAGGGAGTCCAGGCGCAGCGCGTTGCGCAGGGTGACCAGCAGCCGATCGACGGCCAGCGGCTTCTCCAGGAAGTCGATGGCGCCCAGCTTCATGGCCTCCACGGCGGCGTCGGTGCTGCCGTGGCCGGTCATCATCACCACGGGCGGCGGGTCCGTTCGAGAGCGGACCTGCCGCAGGACCCAGAGCCCGTCGTGGTCTGGCAGCTTCAGGTCCAGGAGCACCAGATCGGGGGACGACTCCTCCACAGCGGCGACGCCGGACGCTGCGTCCGACGCCAGCACGACATCGAAGCCCTCCAGGTCCAGCGCCCGGCCCAGCGTCGTGCGGATGTTCGGTTCGTCGTCGACGATGAGGATGCGCGCGGTCATCTACTTGAACAGGTCGTTCAGCTGGGCCTTCGCCTCGGACGCCTTGTGGTTGCGGAGCTTGTACTCGACCGCCTTGTGCAGCTGGTACAGCTCCTCGTCCACCGCCTCCACCAGGTCGTAGTCGGCGACGTCGTCCAGCGCCTGCAGCAGCCTGCGCACCGCGCTCAGCTGCTCCTTGACCTGGATCGGATCGCGGGAGATCTCCTCGTCATCGTCGCTGTCGCTGATGCCCATCGCCCCCCGAACGGCGGCCTCCAGAGCGGCTGCGCTCAGGTCGATGGACTGCGAAGCCGGCTCCTCGACGGGGGGCTCAGGCACGGGCGGGCCCTCGTCGACCACGGCGGCCGTCGGCGGCTCGCTGGGCTGCGCCTCGGCCGCCTTCTCCTGGCGCTTCTGCACGGCCTCGTTGTAGTTGCGGCGGGGGTTGTCGCCCCACTCGGGGCCCTCTCGGCGGCCGCTGATGATGCCGTCCCGCCGCAGCCGGTACTCCTTGAGCCCCCAGGCGACCACGACCTGCGGCCGCTGCGCCGAGGCCCAGTTGAGCAGGTGGGGGGCGACGCGGCTGGCGACCGCCTTCACCGCGCCCGTGGCGACGCCGATCACCCGGGAGCCCCGGGCGCGCTGCGCGTCGTTCTCCCACATCGGATCCAGACCTTGCGTGTCTCTCATTCGGTCACTCCAGGGTGGCCAGCAG
>CALCXL010000061.1 GCA_937907595.1 uncultured Pseudomonadota bacterium | reverse complement strand
ACATTCGCCCACCGCCGGGCCCGCCCCGCGCGCGCGAGGAGTTCATGGCACAGCACCCGAATCAGAAGCAGGGCCCCTCGGGGGGCATCGTCCTCACCCCGGCCGCCCTCGGTTTCGCCGTGGCGATGTTCGCCGTCGGCGGCGTCATCGGCTACCTGGTGGGGGCGGGCGGGCAGCCTTCCACCGCCACAGAATCCGCTGCGCCCGCGACGGCGGTCGCTGCGAAGGCCGAGCCCGAAGGCAAGGTCGTCAACAACACCGACGGCAAGCTGCGACGCCTGTCCGAGGAGGAGAAGGCGGAGCTGTTGGCCAAGCGCGACCGCCCCGACGCGAAGAAGCCGGGCCCCGAGGCCGGCGCGCCCCCGGCAGACTCCCCCTACATGGCCGCCGCCTTCGTGGCCGCCCTGGCCGGGGACGAGCATCGGAAGGACTACGAGACCGCCGTGGCCTTCATGGCGGCCGGCAACGCCCGCAACGCCAAGCCCGTGCTCAACCAGCTGGCCGTAGCCAGCAAGGGGCAGGGCTGGCGGGAGCCGGTGCTGGTGATGCAGGCCGACGCCAAGGCCTCCACCGGTGAATTCAAGGACGCCCGGGACCGCATCGCCGCCTTCCGACAGGAGTTTCCGAAGACTTCCTTCGGCGCGCGCATCCTCGTGGCCGAGGGCAAGTCCTTCATGCAGGAGGGCAAGCGCGCCCGCATCGGCAGCAAGGTCGACGGCAAGGAGCTGAGCGACGCGCAGAAGGCGCTCTACAAGCAGGGCATCGCCCGGCTGGACGAGGCGATCAACCGCTTCCCCGGGGACGAGGCCCTGGCCGACGCCCTGCACAACAAGGCGTCCATGCAGGTCGAGTTGGGGGACCTGGACGGCGCGGAGGCCGCGGGCCTCACGCTGGCCAAGGACTACCCCGCGTTCGAGAACGGCGCCCGGACCCTCTCCAACGTCGGCCGCGTGGCCATGGAGGACGAGGACTTCGAGCGGGCCACGCGCGTGTACGAAGCCCTGATCGAGGCCTACCCCCGCGACCGCCAGGCGGGCGCGGCCCGGAACACGCTCAACTCCATCCAGCTGCTGGGCAAGACGGCGCCGGAGCTGGAGGTCGAGGAGTGGCTGGGCAACGGCCCGTCGAGCATCACCGACCTCAAGGGCAAGCCCGTGCTGCTGGTCTTCTGGGCCACCTGGTGCCCGCACTGCAAGCGCGAGATGCCGAACGTCGAGGAGCGGTTCCAGAAGTACAAGGACCGCGGCCTGGAGATCGTGGCGGTCACGCGCAACAGCCGCGGCCAGACCACAGACAAGGTGCGTGAGTACATCGGCCAGAACGGCTTCACGTTCCCGGTGGCCATCGATCCGGGCGGGACGTCCCGCGCCTACGGCGTGTCGGGGATCCCCGCCGCCGCGCTCGTGGACAAGAAGGGCAACGTGGTCTTCCGCAACCACCCGGCCCGCATCGACGACGCCATGATCGAGAAGTACCTGTAGCGCGCCTGCGCGCTGCCGATGAGAAGAGGGCGGCACAGGACGCGGCTGCCCGCGATCACCGCGACCAACCCGGGGGCAGGAGGCCCGCGAGGGGGACCTGACTCGTGAGACCCACGCTCGAGCACATCCTGCTCGTGGACGATGACCCCGACATCCGGCTCATCGCCCGCCTCGCGCTTCGGCGCGGAGGGTGGCGCGTCGACGTCGCCGGGTCGGGGGACGAGGCCATGCTCGCCGTCGCCGCCTGCGCCCCGGATCTGGTGCTCCTGGACGTGATGCTGGAGGGCGAGACCGGCCTGGACCTGATGAAGCGGCTGCCCGCGGAGCTCCCGGTGGTGTTCCTGACCGCGCGCACGGACATGGCGGCCACCGGCGCCGCCGGGGTGATCCAGAAGCCCTTCGATCCCGCGGCCCTGGCCGATCGCCTCGAGCAGATCTGGCAGGGGCTGGGCTGACCCCCAGGGGGGCGCGGGGGCCCTACAGCGGCAGGAAGTCCATGCGCAGGCCCACGACCTGCTCTTCCTCGCCCCAGATCTCCATGCGGCCGTGCGCCAGCAGCGTGGAGCCCTGGATCACCTCTCGCCAGCCGCCGCGCTTGCGGTGCACGGTGCGCACCGGCGTCCACCAGAAGTTCCGGGGCTGGTCGAGCTCGATGACCACGGCCAGACCGGCGGCCTCGTCGGCCCACTCCAGCCAGGTGGCCTCCCCCAGATCGATGGGCGCGTCCCCCAACCGTGCGACGCGCTCGCCGTCGGGTCCCACGGCGCGTACGCGCACCTTCTTGGGCTGCGCCGAGGGCACGCCGAAGGTCCACTCGATGCCGTGCCACAGCGAGGCCGAGTCGCGAGAGCGGTTCTTGACCGTGTGCTTGAGCTCCAGACGGGGGCGGCGCACGTCGAACCGGTACCCCTTCTCGATGCGCAGCATGTAGGTCTCGCCCAGGTCACGCACCAGGCCGCTGCGGCCCACCACCACGTTGCCGGCCAGACCGGGGGCCTCGGGCTTCTCCACCTTGACGACCTCGAAGGGGCCGGCGGCGAAGTCGCCCAGCTCGCGAAACTGGCGGCGGGAGAAGGCGTCCAGGGTGGTCTCAGGGGCCAGGAAGTGGTCCTGGAAGAAGCCCCGGGGGCAGGAGTCCAGGACCAGGCGCTGCAGGGAGGGGCTGACCTCCGGGGACTCCCGGGGGATGCTCGGCAGCGCGTCGGCCTCATCGTCCACCAGCATGACCTCGTTGCCGGCCAGGCCCTCGTGGTAGGGCTCCTCCACGGGGCTGAAGGAGCAGAGCAGGGGCAGGCTGTGCTCGCGCAGGTCGAGCTCCAGCAGACCGCCGCCTCCGCTGGGGTTCACGATCGCAGCGAACTGGGGCGTGATGACCTGCACGTCCTCGTCGCCGTCCGCGTCGAAGTCGGCCCGGATGGCCTGCCAGGTGTCCCCCTTGCGGTCGGTGAGGATCTTGTCGATGGCCGCCTCCGCCTGGAGGAGCTCACGGCAGGCGCGCTGGCGAATGATCGGGTTGTAGATGCCCTCGTTGTGGTCGCCGCCGTGCCAGTAGGCGCTGTGATTCTGCGAGCGCCACAGGGCCGAGCAGGCCTTCTGCAGCACCGCCCGAGCCTTGGCATCCCCCGGGCCGGCGCGGCCGCTCTCCTGTCGGGATCGCAGCACCGTGCGCAGCTGGTCGACGCGACGGGAGGCGCGGAGCATGCGTTTGTGCAGCCGGTTGACCTCCGGGTACTTGACCAGAAAGTTGTCGAAGACGACCCCTCCCGCGAACTGCTGCGCCTCCTCCCGGACGCCCATCGCCTCCATGCGCTTCATGAAGAGGCGACGGCGTTTGACCGTGTCCGCGGGCCGAGACCAGTCGCCGAGCTCCGGATCCGCCGACGTCGGCAGGTACACCCGCCCCCGGGACCGAAACAGCTTCATCGCCGTCTCCAGGGGGTAGGTCTTGATCCAGAGGTACTCCGAGCGCAGCAGCGACAGGAAG
>CALCXL010000060.1 GCA_937907595.1 uncultured Pseudomonadota bacterium | reverse complement strand
CCTCGCCTGCTCGGCCTGGGCCACGGCTTCGTCGCGCTCGGTGCGGGCGGCGGCGATCTCGGCTTCGGCCTGGGCCCTCGCCTGCTCGGCCTGGGCCACGGCTTCGTCGCGCTCGGTGCGGGCGGCGGCGGCTTCGGCCTCGGCCTGGGCCTTCGCCTCCTGGGCCTGGGCCGCCTGCTCGCCGGCCTGCGTCGCCTCGACTCGGGCCTGCTCCGCTGCCGCCTCAGCCCGGTCGGCCCGGTCGGCGTGCTCCTGGGCCTCCTCAGCTGCCTGGGCGGCGCCCTCCTGCGCCTGCTCGAGCGCCTCGCGGGCCTCCTTGGCCGAGTGATCGGCGGACGCGCGCAGATCCTCCAGGTCGTTCCGCGCCGCGCCGGCCTCCGCTCGGGCTGCGTCGGCTTCCGCCTCCACCCCGGCCAGTCGGGCCTGCGCGGCGTCGGCGTCGGCGCGCGCCGCGTCCGCCTGGATCTGCGCGCTCTCGAGGGCCCGGGTCGCTTCCTCGGCCTCCTCGACCGCCCGCCGCGCCTCCTCCTGGGCCTTGTCCCGCTCCTTGCGCGCCTGGGCGGCCCCCAGGGCGGCGTCGCGCACCAGGGCACGGGCGGATTCCACCCCCTGCTTGGCGACCGCGGCCGCGGCCTGGGCCTGCTCCGCCTCTTCACGGGCGCTCTGGGCGTCGGCGCGTGCGCTGTCCAGCCCGGCGCGGGCCGCTTCGGTCTCGGCCCGACGGACCTCCGTCTCGTCCACTGCGACCGCGGCCTGGTGCTGCGCTTCCTTGGCCTCGGATCGGGCCTCTTGCGCGGCCTGGCGGGCCTCATCCAGCGCCGCCTCGAGGTCAGCGCCGGCTCCGGTGGAGGCCAGCGCCGCGTTGGCGTCGCTCAGGGCCGAGCGCAGGTTGGCGATCATCGCGCGCGCCGCCACCAGCGCCTCGTCGTCGTGGCCTGCCCCGGCGGGGCGCGTCGCCTCCTCGGTGTCCCCGGCCGGAGGTGCGGCAGCCTCGGCCGCATCTGCCGCGTCGGCGACCTGGGCCGTCGGCGGGGCGGGGGAGGGGGCCTCGGGCAGGTAGGTCTCCAGCGACTCCAGATCGACGTCGATGTCGATCTCCCCCGAGCTCTGCAGCTCCTCCAGTTCCTCGTCGAAGCCGACGATGGGCCCCGACTCGACCACCGTCGCCTCCTCGTCGTCCAGGGGCTCCAGGCCGATGTCCAGCTCCACCAGCTCCGCGTCCAGGCGGGCGAGGTCGCCGTGCAGCAGCAGGTCGATGGCGGTGTCGAAGAAGCCGGGCTCCAGCGGCTTGCGGGCGTAGAGATCGGCCGGCCGGGGGCCGAAGGCGCTGTGCACCATCGCCCGGGTGGAGTCGACGGTCGCGAGCAGGCCCACCGGCAGGTCGCGCAGCTGCTTCTCCCGCTTGAGCTGATCGAGCACCGCCAGGGAGCCGGGCAGGTCCACGTCGAGCAGCACCAGGGCCGGCCGCCACTCCGCGACCTGGGCCAACACATCCGCCGGCTCCGCCACGGGAACCACCAGATAGCCGCCCGGCGCCAGGCTCCTGCGCAGGTGCTTCAGGGAGTTCGGGTCCCGGTCCGCGATGAGGACCGTCCGCTGCACGTGGGGCTCAGCCATGGCCGTTCAGCGCCTCCGACCGTTGGACTGCTTGGCCTGGATGCTCCGGGCCCAGGGGTTTGTCGCGTCGACCTTGAGCAGGCCCCGCGCGATGCGGGCGACCTTGTCCGCCTCCCCCAGCTCGGCGTAGACCCGCCCCAGGTACTCCAGGGCGCGGGCGTTCGCCGAGTCCAGGGTCACCGCCAACCGGATGAAGTCCGGATCGCGCTTCGACTTCCACGATGCCCAGCCCAGATCGGCCAGCACCTCGACGTTGGAGGGGTCCTCTTCCCGCAGGGGCCCCAACTCCCGGAGCGCCGCGTCCCAGCTGCCCTCCTGCAGCAGGAGGCGGGCCTTCGCGTGGGCCGGATCCAGGCCCGGCGCCGGCACCAGCGCCCCGGGGCTGCTGAACGTCGCCTGCCGCGGCTTGACCTTGTTGAACCCCTGCACCAACGGCGCCTTGCCCGCCTCCAGGCGCTTGTCGTGCTCGCGCCGCTTGCGGCCGTCGGTCAGCGTGCTCACCACCAAACGGACCGCCGACACCAGATCGTTGGCCAGGGCCTCGACGTCCGGGGGGATCCCCTCACCCGCGGCCGCCTCCTCCCAGGGTGCCGACAGCTGGTCGGCGGTGGAGCGGATGTCCGGCGCCTTCGCCGTGGGCGGCAGGTCCAGGAAGGCGTAGAAGTCCTTGCCCATGCGGTGCTGGTGGTCGGCCCGGACCAGCTCCGCGAGCTTGCGCAGCGGCATGCTGGGGGCGCGTCGACGCGGGGGGGGCGGCGCGGCCTCGATCTCCGGCTCGGCTTCGATCTCCGGCTCGGCTTCGATCTCCGGGTCGGCCTCGATCTCAGGCAGGGCCTCGATCTCGACATCCGGCGCGGATCGCGGCAGCTCCCGGCCCGACGCGAGGGCCGCGAGCTCCGCGTCCAGGGGGCGCCCCGGCCGCGAGATCGCCCCGATCGCCTCCAGCATCCACACCAGCACCACCAGGTGGCCCGACCGGTCCGGCAGCCGCCGGAACAGCTCGTCCAGGGCGGTGCCCTCAGGGTCCAGGTGCTCTCCCAATCGGGCCAGGGGGCCGGTGAGACCCAGCGAGGCGACCCGTTGGCCCAGGGCGTCCGTAGGCACCAGGGGACCGGCGGCGGGATCGCTGACCTCCGCCAGGACCTGCTCCATGTGGACGGCGGTCTTGGCGGCGGTCCAGATGGCGGCGGGCAGGTTGATGGGGGGCAGCAAGGCGGGGTCGTAGCGCCCGCGCAGGCGGTCGCCGTGGTCCTCGAAGGTCCAGGTCCCCGCCTCCCAGGCGAGAGAGGCACCCAGGCCGCGCTCCAGCAAGCGGGCTCGCTGGCGGCGAAGCTCCGGTGCGTCGACGAGCTGGCCAGCGACCAGCGCGCGCGCCAGCCCGTCCTCGTCCAGCTCCGACGCGCCGAGCCCGCGCAGGGCCGCCCGCTTGACCAGCCCCGCGTCCTCCAGCGCCCGGAACAGGCGCTCGTCGGCCACGCTGCTGGTGAACAGCGCCGGCCGGCCGTCGATCAGGTGGAGACGACGCCACCGCCGCCCCGATCGGATCTCCAGCAACCCCGTGCGCTGCGCCCCGTGCAACCCCAGCGTCAGCGCCACGAAGCGCCGGCGATCGTGAATCCCGCCTTCGCTCACTGGTTTCCTCGCCCGTCCGACCCGCCAATCCCCCGGCGCGCCTTCAAGATGGATCGACTCCCCGTCGACCCACAGTCTAGCAACGGGAAGCGCGGCGACGTGGCGTGGGTGGACGATCCTCGCCGGAAGTTGAGGTGCCATCGCCCCCCGCTCCCACTGACGGCGGGGGGAGCCGGTGGTCCAGCGGCCGGCTGGGGGCACGATGACGGGCCTTGCGGCGGCGAATGGGGGTCGCGCTGGCGTCGCGCGTCCGGCCGGGCTAATCCTCGCTCCGTCCTCCGGCCTGGCGCCGCGGGATCTCAGGGGAGCGGCGCGATGGAGGGGTTCAAGGAGGTGCTGGAGGCCTGGTCGCAGGGGCTGCCCTTCCTGGGCGTCGCCCTGATCGCCTACACCCAATAGCGCGCGTATTTCTGGCTAATT
>CALCXL010000059.1 GCA_937907595.1 uncultured Pseudomonadota bacterium | reverse complement strand
CACCGTGGCCGGCCCGCCGCGCCCGTAGCCCGCGGGTCCCGGGTCTGCCCCCGCGGACTCGGGCCCGACCTGGAACCGGCCATCGCGCAGGTGCAGCCTCGACCCTCCGCCGGCGGCCACGGTGACGACGTCCAGGCAGGGTGAGCGCAGGCTCCGCCCCCCCACCTCGAGCCGCTCGGCGCGCTCCCGGTCGCCGGCCCATCGACAGACGTCGGTGGAGGTGCCGCCCATGTCGAAGCCCACCACCGCGCTCAGCCCCTGCTCCCGGGCCACCTGCCCGCAGGCGACGACGCCGCCCGCAGGTCCGGACAGCACCGCTTGCACGCCGCGCAGGTCCTCCGCCGCGCACAGGCCCCCCGAGGACTGCATCGCCAGCAGGCGCGCCCCGGGCGGGCACCGCTCCAGCACCCCGCGAACGTAGGCGCGCAGGACCGGGGAGAGCACGGCGTCCGCCTCGGCGGTCCAGGCGCGGTCCAGCAGGCCCGGCTCCGGGGAGAGTTCGCTGGACAGGGCCACGTGATCGAAGCCCACCTCGCGGGCCAACTCCCCCACCCGCCGCTCGTGCTCCGGCGCGATCCACGAGTGCATCAGCGCCACGGCCACGGACTCGATGCCCGAAGCCCGCAGGCGCCGCAGGGAGCGCCGCAGGGAGCCCTCGTCCAGGGGCCGCTCCACGGTGCCGTCGGCGGCGACCCGCTCGTCGACCTCCTCGGTGGCCTCCACGAGCGGCGGCAGGCGGCGGGGATCCAGCGCGAAGAGATCGGGGCGGCTCTGGTGTCCGATGGCGAGCAGATCGCCGAAGCCGCGGGTCACCAGGAGGACGGCCCGCGCGCCCTGCCCCGTGAGCAGCGCGTTGGTGGCGACGGTCGTGCCCAGGCGGAGCTCGTCCAGGACCGCGCCGGCGGGCAGCAGGGGGGCCAGGGCCTCGGCCTCGGGCTGACCGCGGGCCAGCAGCTTCCGCACATGCACCCGCCCCTGGGGGTCGACCGCGACGACGTCGGCGAAGGTGCCGCCCCGGTCGACGGCGATGCGCCAGCCGGAGCTCACTCGGGCGGCAGCACGCAGGGCCCGCCGCAGGGGTCGACGATCGTGCCCTCGGCGCCGGGTTCGAAGAAGGAGAGCAGCTGGCTCAGGTTCTGGTCGCTGCGCCGCACGCCGTCGTGGGCGCCGGTCTCCGGAGCCGGGCGGTTGGCCTCGGGCGGCCGGGCGAAGCCGGTGTCGTACTGGAAGAGCCCGCGGGGACCGCCGTCCAGGGGCGCAGCGACCTCCTCCAGGCCCCACACCGGGCGGATCTGGGGGGTGACCAGGGGCACGCCGACGGTGCGCATGAGCGTCTCCGCCGTGAAGTTGGGCACCTGCTCGTCGCCCTCGGAGGTCTGCCACAGCGCGGTGACGTCGCGAAGGCCCGCGGCGTGGTTGATGGGGTCCACCGGGTCCCAGAGCAGCTGGCTCATGGCGTACAGCAGCTGGCGCTCGGAGGGGACGGGCATGTGATCGACCACGAACACCTCGAAGGGATCCCAGTTGGCCGACCGCTCCAGCATCGTCGCCCACTGCGCCCCGGGCACGTGCAGGGCGCCGATGTTCACGACCTCGGACAGGGACAGCAGCGTGGCGCCCTCGATGCCCCCCAGGGAGATGCCGTAGTAGAGGACGCGGTCGGGGTCGATGAGGGGGCCGCCGGCGCTGGCCTGCACGAAGTCCTCGTCCACGAACCCGGTGCGGGCCAGCCGGGCCATGGCCAGCTGATCGGCCACGCCCTGCACCAGCTTGTCGGTCAGCAGCGGGAAGCGGCCCAGGTTGGTGGCCACCCGCACGGCGTCGCCGGCGTCGGCCGTGGTCAGCCCCCGCCAGCGGGCCCCCAGGCAGACGGCTCCGACCCCGTTGCAGAGCGCGATGACGCCGTTCTTGTCGTCGCCCGGGGTCAGGTAGGCCTGGGGCGCGCTGAAGATGCCGTGGCCAAAGACCAGCAGCGGCGCCTGGCCCGCCGGCTGCCCGCGCAGGCTGTCGGGCACCACCAGGGTGAAGTAGACCTCGTGGTCCTCGTTCTGCAGGGGCAGGGCGTCCTCGTCCAGGCGGAACCAGCCGGTGTCGTGGGCGTCGCCATCGGGATCGTCGTCCCAGAGGAAGCTGGGCAGCCGCACCGAGCCGCGCACCCCCCGCCAGAGGCCGGGCGCCAGGTCGTCGCCGACGTCGGTGTCCAGGAAGTCGGTGACTGTGACGATGGGGGCGTGCGCGGGGTCCAGGGGCAGGCCCTCGCGCATCGCCGCCACCACCCGGTCCAGGGGAGCGTGCACGCGCTCCTCGGAGGCCACGCGGAAGTCCCAGGCCAGCTGCACGGCGGCGCGGTCCAGGCCGAGCTCCTCCAGGCGGCGCAGCAGCAGCTCGTAGTGGGCCGGGCCGGGCTGGCTCACGTCGGCCTCCCCGTCGCGGATCGCGGCGAAGGCGGGCGGCGCGGGCCAGGCGCTGCCGTCGGGCTGCAGGAGCTGGTCGGTGACCACCATCGCCGCGCGCACGCCGAAGGGCAGCGCGCGCAGGGGGCGGATCAGCAGGGAGCGATCCGCGTCGTCCTGGGTCGGCCAGGCGTCCAGCTCCGCGAAGAAGGGCACGCGCTCGCCGGCGTCCAGGTCCCAGAGCTGCAGGGAGGAGGTGGCGGACAGGGACCGCGCGGGGTCGCTCAGCGGCGGCAGGCTGGCCGGATCCAGGGCCACGCCGGGAGACAACCACAGGGTGCCCGCCGGGGAGAAGCCGTCCCGGCGGTTCATGCCGCGCACCTCCATCGGGTCGCCGTCGCCCACCGGCACGTCGGCCGCCTGCAGATCCAGGCGGCAGCCCGCCCCGGCGTCGGCCATCAGGTGCATCGACGGGAAGGGGTTGGTGCGGCTGGCGTCGATGAGCCCGGGCTCCGCGGACAGGGCGCAGGGCCCGGGATCCACGGGGTCGATGGGGCCAGCGTCGCAGGCGACCAGGAGGGCGAAGAGCAGGATCGTGAGGCGCATTTCGCGCGACCATAGCAGCGGATGACCCCGCCACCGCGGGCCTTTGGGGCCCGATGGAGCCGCCCCGCTCGCCCCCTGCACGGGCCTGCTACGGTTCGCTGTGGCCTCCCCGTTCCGCCAGGACATCTACCGCATCGTCCGCACCGTGCCCGCGGGCCGGGTGACCACCTACGGCGACGTGGCGGCGGTGGCTGGCTCCCCGCGCGCGGCCCGGCAGGTCGGCTACGCGATGGCGGCCCTGCCTGAGGGCACCGACGTGCCGTGGCACCGGGTGATCAACGCCCAGGGCATGATCTCCCACCGGGGCGACGTCGCCCGGCCCATGGAGCAGCTTCAGCGTCTGGAGGACGAGGGCGTGGCCTTCGACGGCGGCGGGCGCTGCGATCTGGATCGGCTGCGCTGGCGCTTCGCGGAGTTCCTGGAGGCGGCCGACGAGGACTGACGGGAGCGACGCGCTCAGCGCCCGGCGACGCCGATGGAGGGGGCCTCGGAGAAGACGAGCCAGAGCAGGCTGATGGGGGTGTCGTCGTCCTGGAGGAACTCCGCCTCCCCTTCCCACCAGCCGCTGAAGACCTCGTAGTCGTTCTCCTCGAAGTGCATGGGCGCCGCGTCGATCAGCTCGGCGTCGCGCGGGTCGTGGTCCTCATCGACGTCGTTGATGGACACGCTGGTGATGGGCACGTCGATGTTGGGGACCCCCAGGTCGAACCAGTCCAGCGTGAATGAGATCAGGCCCACGGGCGGGTCCACCCGGCACTCCACGGCGTACCAGAGGCCGTAGGTCCCCGTGCCCTCACCCCCGTCGCCCGGCAAGGGAGGCGTCTGGGCCGCCGGGTCCGCGGACCACCCCCCGGCGCAGGTCCCTGGCTCCAGATCCTGGTACCGCTCCTCGATCGTGGGCTCCGGGGCGGTGGCGTCGTCGTCGTCGTCCAGGCCGGTCTCCCGGACGGGGGCGCAGGCGGACAGCAGCAGGATCGGCAGCAGCCAGCGCATCCGTCAGGCCCCGCCCGGCTGGCTGGAGTCCAGGTCCGCGAGGATGCGCCAGACCCGGATGGCCTCCGCCTTGCCCTTGACCGTCGCGGCCGGCAGCTCCTCCATGCGGTAGTGGCCCTTGAGGCGGTCGACGACGTGCTGCGTGACCAGGATCTGACCCGGAGGGGCGATGCCGCACATGCGGCTGGCGGTGTTCACCACGTCGCCCACCACCGTGTAGTCCATGGTCTTGCGCGACCCCAGGGGCC
>CALCXL010000058.1 GCA_937907595.1 uncultured Pseudomonadota bacterium | reverse complement strand
ACCTGGAGCCCCGACGACTTCGCCCTGGTGCCCGGCATGCCGCCCCTGCCGGGCGTGATGGGGGAGCTGGAGGACTCGTTCGTCTTCGCCCACCCCACCGCGTCCTCGGACGGCGACCGCGTGGCCGTGTTCGGGCTGCTGCCCACCCTGGACGACTCGCTGGACGGCGACCAGGACGCCTGGGTCGTGGCCGGCGCGTGGCCGGAGGAGCCCGAGGAGGACGAGCCCGAGGACGACGTGGTCGGCCCGGGCCTGGTCATGGAGCCCGGTGAGGACCTGGAGGAGCTGCTGGCCGACGACGAGGTCGCGCAGCTGCTCGCCGGCGAGGACGGCCTGCTCTTCTCCGACGGTGAGGACGACGACGACGACGAGGCATCGCCGGCCTTCTGGCCCGGCGGCAAGGTCTACGTGCTCGACCGCGACGGCGTGCAGGTCACCCAGGCCTTCGAGTTCGAGGACGGCTCCCCCACCCACATCGAGTGGACGCCCGACGACACCGGGTTGCTCGTGCTGCACCAGGAGGAGGACCACCTCCTCCTGCACCACGTCGACGCCAACGCCGAGCGCGAGCCCGAGTTCCTGGCCGCCGGCGCCCCCATCTTCTGGTCCTGGCAGCCCGGGGGACACACCCTGGCCGCGCGCCTGGTCCCCCCGGGGGGCGGTCCGGCCCAGGTGGTGTTGGGCAAGCCCCTTCAAGGCGAGGCCCTGCAGCCCGTCGCCGCCGCCGGCGCCTTCTACGTGCCCGCGTGGCACCCCGACGGCAGCCGCCTGCTCTACTCCATCGCCGGGGAGCGCGAAGACGAGCTGATCCTGGCCGACGCCGCCGGGCAACGCCTGAGCCGCCTGCTCTCCTACCCCGGCCGCGCCGCCTTCCAGTGGCTGGCCGACGGGCGGCACGTGGCCTTGGCGGTGGCCCCCGAAGGCGCCGGGCCCTTCCAGCTGCTGGAGCTCCTGGACGTCGACGCGGACTCCAGTCGCCCCCTGTGGCGCGGCCCCTTCCTGGCCTTCCTGCGCGCTCCCACCGGCGTGATCCTCTGCCTGCTCGACGCCCCCACGGGGCGCATCCAATGGTTGCACCTGGACCTCGAGGGGACGAGCCGCCCCCTGGGCACCCCCTTCTCCCCCGCGCGGGAGGCCCTGGTGGCCCTGCACTTCTTCGAGCAGGTGGGCCCCTCGCATCCCTGGCTCAGCCCGGACCGCCGCTTCCTGGTCTGCTCGGGCTGGTTGACCCCCGACACGGGCGCGGACGCGACCGGCGACGAGGCCGACGACGACGAGGAGATCACCCCACCCGAGGTGTTGATCACGCCCCTGGACGGCGGGCCGGTGCGCTCCCTCGGCCCCGGCCGCTTCGCCTGCTTCGCCGCCCCCCGGGGCGCGCGGGGCTGAGGGCGAACGACGGCCCCCTGAACGCCTGCGTCGCCCCGAATCCGCTGCGCCACCCGGGCGTAAGTTAAGACCATTCACCGCGACCCGGCATCGGCGGTGGCAGGGCGGTGGATCAGCGGTTAAGGTGCCGCGCAGCTCAACCCGGGACCGCGGGGCCGACCATGCGGCGGCCACCCCACCCCCCGGCCAGACTCGGAGTCCCTTTGACCGCTCCCGCCACGCCCGCGGCCGGTCGGCCCGTCGAAACCACGGACAGTGTCGTGGTGCGCTTCGCTGGAGACTCCGGCGATGGCGTTCAGGTGACCGGGTCGCAGTTCACCCGCACCTCGGCGCTCGTCGGCAACGACATCGCCACCCTGCCCAACTTCCCAGCGGAGATCCGCGCCCCCGCGGGCACGCTCTTCGGCGTCTCCGGCTTCCAGATCCAGCTGGGCTCCATCGCCATCCGCACCCCCGGGGACACGCCGGACGCGCTCGTCGCGTTCAACCCCGCGGCGCTGAAGGTGAACCTGGACCAGCTCAAGAAGGGCGGCCTGCTCCTCATCAACGAGGGCGCGTTCACCAGCCGCAACCTGGAGAAGGCCGGCTACAGCAGCAACCCGCTGGACGACGGCAGCCTGGCCGGCTTCCAGGTGGTCAGCGTGGACATGACGTCCATGACGCGCACCGCCCTGGCGGAGAGCCCGCTGAAGACCAAGGACAAGGACCGGGCGAAGAATTTCTTCGCGCTGGGCATGGTCTACTACCTCTACGGGCGCCCGCTGGATCACACCGTCGCGTGGATCGAGACGAAGTTCGGCCGCCAGGTCGACGTGGCCGCCGCCAACGTCAAGGCGCTGAAGACCGGCTTCAACTACGCCATGACGGCGGAGGTCTTCGTCAGCACCTACGAGATCCCGGAGGCGCCCATCGCGCCGGGCACCTACCGCCGGGTCACGGGCAACCTGTCCACCGCCCTGGGCCTGGTCGCGGCCACCCAGAAGGCCGGCCTGGACCTCTTCCTGGGCAGCTACCCCATCACCCCCGCCTCGGACCTGCTGCACAACCTGGCGTCCTTCCGGGCGCACGGCGTGCGCACCCTGCAGGCGGAGGACGAGATCGCCGCGATCTGCGCGGCCCTGGGCGCCTCCTACGGCGGCCAGTTGGGCGTCTGCTCCACCAGCGGCCCCGGTCTGGCCCTCAAGGGGGAGGCCCTGGGCCTGGCGATGATGATCGAGCTGCCCCTGGTGGTGGTCAACGTGCAGCGCGGCGGCCCCTCCACCGGCCTGCCCACCAAGACCGAGCAGTCGGACTACAACATCGCGGTCTTCGGGCGGAACGGCGACGCGCCCCTGCCCGTCCTGGCGGCCCGCTCCCCGGCCGACTGCTTCGACGCTGCGTACGAGGCGGCGCGGATCACCATCAAGTACCGCACGCCGGTCATCCTGATGACCGACGGCTACCTGGCCAACGGGTCGGAGCCCTGGGCGGTGCCGGACGCCGACTCCCTGGCCGACTTCGGCCCGGAGTTCCACACCGACCCTGAAGGGTTCCAGCCCTACGGACGGGACCCGAAGACCCTGGCCCGCCCCTGGATCAAGCCGGGCACGCCCAACCTGGAGCACCGCGTGGGCGGCCTGGAGAAGGCCGACCTGACGGGCAACGTCTCCTACGACCCCGCCAACCACCAGCGCATGTGCGACCTGCGCGCGGCGAAGGTCCAGCGGATGCGGCAGGAGATGGCTCCCCTGAGCATCGTGGGCGAGCGCAGCGGCGACGTCCTGGTGATCGGGTGGGGCAGCACCTGGGGCGCGATCACCTCGGCCGTCAACGCGGCGCGGAAGGACGGCAAGAGCGTGAGCTCCGT
>CALCXL010000057.1 GCA_937907595.1 uncultured Pseudomonadota bacterium | reverse complement strand
GATCGATCTCGTCGGGGTCGGCGAAGCCGTCGCAGTCGTTGTCGATGCCGTCGCAGAGCTCGTCGGAGCTGGGGTAGCGGAGGGGGTCGGTGTCGTCGCAGTCGCCCGCGCAGGCGGGATCGGGGTCGCCGTCGAGGTTCGCCTCGCCCACGGGGGTGGAGCCGTCGCAGTCGTTGTCCACGGCGTCGCAGACCTCGTTGGCGCCGGGGTGGATGGCGGGGTCCGCGTCGTTGCAGTCGTCGGTGCTGTAGCCGTCGCCGTCGGCGTCGGGCGCGCAGCCCAGGCCCTCGTCGATGAGGGTGTCGCAGTCGTTGTCCAGGCCGTCGCAGGTCTCCGGGGCGCCGGGGAAGATCAGGAAGTTGCTGTCGTCGCAGTCGGTGCCGCCGCAGTTGGCGTCGTCGAAGAAGTCCAGGTCCGCGTCCAGGATGAAGCCCTCATCGACGTCGCCGTCGCAGTCGTTGTCCGCCATGTCGCAGATCTCGGCTGCGCCGGGGTAGGCCGTGGGCAGGGCGTCGTTGCAGTCGTCGGCGGGGGCAAAGCAGGAGCCTGGGGTGAAGTGTCCGTCGGCGTCGCTGTCGGTGCTGAGCCCGTCGTCGACGACGCCGCTGCAGTCGTTGTCCAGGCCGTCGCAGAACTCCGGGATCCCCGGGTTGATCAGGTCGTTGCCGTCGTCGCAGTCGCCCTCGCAGGTGAGCACGGTGTCTGCGTCCAGGTCGAAGCCCTCGTCCGTGGCGAAGTCGCAGTCGTTGTCGATGAAGTCGCAGACCTCGATCTGGCCGGGGTTGATGGTGGGGTAGCTGTCGTCGCAGTCGACCGCGTTGGTGCAGGAGCCCACGCTGTTGTAGCCGTCGCCGCCCACGTCGAAGTCCAGCCCCTCGTCCACGTCGCCGTCGCAGTCGTTGTCCAGGGCATCGCAGGCCTCCGCTTGGCCGGGGTTGACCAGCGGGTTGTCGTCGTCGCAGTCGACGTCGTCGGTGAAGCCGTCCCCGTCGACGTCGAAGAGGATCTCCAGGGTCAGCTGGCTCTGGATGCCGTAGATGGACTGGGGGGCGTAGACGAAGCTGCCCGGCACGCTCGCGGCGCCGTGCTCCACCATGCCGTCCAGCGTGCCCCAGCCCGCGGTGGGCCCGGCCGGCCACTGATCGGTGTAGGCGACGACGTTGGCGGTGGTGTGCCAGCCGACCAGGTAGCGCTCGCCGGCGCTCAGGGGGAAGTCGATGGTGCCGGGCCCGCGGTAGGTGGTGCCACCGCCCGCCGGGATCACGCCGGCCTGCTCGAAAGCCAGCACCCACTGGTTGGGCTGGGCCTCCTGCCAGATCGCCCAGGTCAGGGGGAGGGAGTTGGGGTAGCCCTGGCGGGTGTAGATGCTGTAGGTCGTCAACGTGCAGTCGGTGGTGACGTCGAAGACGTTGCCGCGCGCCTCGTTGGCGCCGCCGTGGGACGAGCCCGGGTAGGCCACCAGCTCGTTGTAGGTGGCGGCTGCGGCGGTGGACGGCAAGAGCAGCAGAAGCAGGGCGAGGAGGGCGCGCATGTCCCACACCGTCGCTCACCGCGGCGGCGGCATGAAGCGCCGTCCCTCGCCCCCTCGCCCCGGGCCCGGCGGGACCGCGCCTGGGCTCTTTGGGGCCATTGTGTGACAATCATCAGGTTGTCGACTGTGCCCAAGCCCCTGCTCCGCCTCGAGCGCCACGACCGCCTCCAGCTGGAGTTGAAGGTCGAGCAGCCCAGCCCCGGCATCCACGCGCGCAAGGCCGAGTACGAGCTGGATTTGTGGTTCTGGCTGCCCCAGGCCACCGGCATCGGCCGTTCGGACTACCCCCCCAACCTCTTCTACGAGGACCTGCGGGTGCACACGCGGCTCAAGACGCCCGACGTGACCCTGGCGCAGCTGGTGCGGGCCGACGGCGAGGGCTCCCCCTTGGCGGTGCTGAATACGGTGCTCGGCCGCGCGGACGACGACGGGCTGATGGCCGCCGATCACCCCCTGGTGGAGGCCGAGCCCAAGCTGCTGTGCGCGATCCTCAAGAGCCGCCTGCGCGATGGCTTCGCAGGAATGACCGACGAGCGGGTGGTGCGTCGGGCCCAGCAGCTGGATCGGGACCTCCGGCTGCTGCAGCGCAACTGGCGGTCGACCAAGGACCGGCTGCTGGCCTTCGATCTCCCCCGGGACCTGCGCTGGAGCCTGTTCTTCTGCGACGAGTCCCTGAGCATCCAGATCGAGCAGGCGGTGCTGAGGATCCTCCTCCTCCTCAAGGGGCGCAGCGACGTGCCCGAGGGGCTGCAGGCGGCGCTCCGCCAGGTGGCCGTGGGGGAGCGCCATCACCGCGACGAGCAAGGCTGGCGCACCGTGCTCAAGAAGGAGGGATCGGCCCGGGAGGACGAGGGCGTGCTCGACCAGGGGCGGCTGCTGAAGAAGTACTGGTCGTCGGTGCTGCACCTTGTGACCCGGCAGAGCGCCTGGGACGGCTTCGCCCGCCACGGGGCCCTGGGCGTGGCCGCGGGCATGGCGATGGTCTGGGCCGTGGCCGCCCAGGTGTTCATGCTCGCGGCGCTGGGGCTGCAGCTCGAGAAGGGGGTGGGCGTCAGCTTCCTGATCACCTTCACCGGCCTGGCCACCGGGGCGTATGTGCTCAAGGACCGGATCAAGGCGGGGGTCGCGGCGGCGCTGAGCCGGCGGCTGCCCGAGTGGATCGACGATCGGCGCATGCTCTTGCAGATCGACGACGACGCCTCCCCCCTGGGGTCGACGTCCGAGCGCGTGGGCTTCGAAGTGGGGGCCGACGTGCCCGACTCCGTGCAGGCGCTGCGCATCAACTCGCTGCGGAACGAGCTGCTCATCGACACGCGGCACGAGGTCCTGCACTACCGCCGCACGGTGGAGCAGCGCCCCCGTCAGGCGGTGCGGCTGTTCCCGCGTTTCGACGGCCTGACGGAGGTGCTGCGCCTCAACGTCTGGCGCTGGGTGCGCACCTACGCCACCCCCAAGCGCATGCTCGAGCTGCTGGACGAGGACGGCCGCGTGCGCAGCAAGCGCGTGGACAACCGCTACTTCGTCGACGTGGTCGTGCGCTTTCGCCGCCTGGCGCCCGAGCCCATGGAGATCCTCCAGCACAAGCTCCTGGTGCTCGACCGCCGGGGCATCGTCCGGGTGGAGTCGGCAGACGAGGCCCCGGCCACGCCTGCTACAACCACACCGTGAAACCCCACCGACGCGTCATCGCAGCGGTCGCCGACGGCGGCTTCAGCCTGTTGGCCCTGGGCGGCGGCCTGCACCCCCGCGCCCGGCCCGAGCGGCACGGCGTGGAGCGCATCCGCGGGCTGTCCTACGGCGAGGGGGTGCGGCGCCTGGACGTCTGGCGTCCGGTCGATCGCCCCGGACCCCTGCCGGCCATGCTCTACCTGCACGGCGGCGGCTTCCAGCAGCTCTCCCGGGACACCCACTGGCTGATGGCCCTGGCCTTCGCCCGCCAGGGCATGGTGGTCTTCTCCGCCGACTACCGCCTGGCCCCGCGCCACCCCTTTCCCGCTGCCCACGAGGACGCCTGCGCCGCCCTGGCCTGGGTGCAGGAGCACGCGGCAGAGCACGGAGGGGACGCCGATCGCCTGTCCCTGGCCGGGGATTCGGCGGGAGGCAACCTGGTGGCCAGCCTGGCCGTGGCCTGCTCCTGGCGTCGACCGGAGGCCTACGCCGCCGCGCTCTTCGACTCAGGGGTCCGCCCCCGCGCCGTCCTGGCCAAGTACGGCATGTTCCAGGTCAGCGACTCCGCGCGCCTCTTCCGCCAGCGGGCCATGCCCTGGGTCGTGCAGGAGCGCATCGTCGACGTGGAGGACTGCTACCTGCCCCAGGGAGCGCAGGAGTTCGCCGATCCGCTGCTGGTGCTGGAGCAGGCCGGGCCCGTCGATCGTGAGCTGCCGGCCTTCTTCCTGCCCGTGGGCACCGGGGATCCCCTGCTGGACGACACCCGCCGCATGGAGGCCGCCCTGCAGCGCCGCGGCGCGTCCGTGGAGGCCCGCTACTACCCCGGCGAGCTGCACGGCTTCACGGGCTTCATCTGGCGGGAGCAGGCCCGTCAGGCCTGGGCCGACATGTTCCGCTTCCTGGCCGACCGGGAGCTGGTGGCCGACGGGGACGCGAAGCCGGCCTTCGGGTAGGCGATCGCGGCGGAATCTGAGGGGCGATCAGGCCAGCTCGGCCAGCACCATCTCCCCGCGGGGTCCGCCGATGGCGTCGGCCACCTCGGCCACGGCGGCGCGCCCGGCGTCGTCCAGCTGCGGGACCAGCTGCCAGGCCAGGCGGTGCATGGCGGCGGGATCGAACGCGGGCTGCCAGTCCGGCGGGTCGTCCAGGGCGGCCTCCAGGGCCAGGCGGGCGTTCCGGCGCAGCCAGCGCTCCAGCACCTCCCCCTGGGGCGTGCGGTGCAGGCCCACCAGGAAAGCGTGCACCAGGGGGCGGACCGCCGCCTCGCCGTGGTGCTTCTGCATGGCCAGGACGGCGTCGATGCCGCCCGCGCGGCCCAGGGAGGAGTCCCCCTGCAGCGCGAGCATGCGCGCCGCGGCGTCCAGGGAGTCGGGGCCGGGGCGCTTGCTCAGGATGCGCCAGGCGATGAGCTGAAAGTCGCCGGGGCGGGGGACGTCGACCAACAGCGGCGGGTTGACCACCAGGAGCCGGGCCAGGCCGGCAGTGTCCACGCGCTCGGCCAGGAGCGTCAGCCGCTCGGGGCTGTCCCGCCAGGGGGTGTGCCGCGCCATCGTCACCAGCAAGCGCAGGCTCATGAAGTCCAGGGCCACGGCCTCCACGGCCTGGGACTCCCGCGCGTCGACCCACACCCGGTCCAGCAGATCCGCCAGGTTGCGTGACGCCTTCCAGCCGAAGCCCCGGGCGCGCAGCGCGTCCATCGCTTGCGCCAGGGCGTACCAGCCGGCGCCCTCCTCGGCCCGCTGCAGGCGCGCTTCCAGGCGTTCGCGGGCGTCCGCCGCGGGGAGGAACGAGGGGTGGCGCAGCCAGGGCAGGGCGGCCTGCAGCTCGGCGTCGGCCAGGTGGGGGACCAGCAGCTCCTGCCAGGCGGAGAGGTCCTCGCCCAGCACCAGCTCGGGGGAGGCGACCCACAGGAAGCGCAGGGGATCGTGCCGGGCCAGGGCCAGCCAGCGCCGGTTGGGCAGCGGGTGCTCGGCGTCCAGGGCCGTGGCCAGGTCGGCGAAGCTCACGTGCAGGATCAGGCGGGTGAAGAAGGCGGCGTCGTCGGACTCCAGCCAGGCGTCGACCGCGGGGTCGTCCTCCGTCAACGCGGGCAGCAGGGGCGTCACCGGCCCGCCGCGGGCGTCGGCCCAGGCCTTCAACGTGTCGACGGGGGAGCTGGGGGTGGTCTTCGGCACGGCGGGCATCCTACCCAAGGGCGCGCGGGGATCGGCGGGCGTCGCTGCAATCGGCGAAGGTGGTCCGGGCGTCGGCGGGGCTGTGGCACGATCCGCGCCGCCCCCAGCCTGCTGTCCCTCGTCGAGGCGACGCCCCCCGGCGATCCCCAGGAGTGCCCCATGCCGCGATTCCAGCCCATCGAAGACCGCGCCGCCGCCCGCAAGGGAGGCCCCGAGGCCCTGGAGGCGCTGCTGGCCGGCTGGGGCCCGCCCGCCGATCTGGCCAGCCAGACGGACGATCGGGTGCTGTCGGCCATGGGCAAGCACATCATGGCGGCGGGCTTCCGGTGGCGGGTGGTGCAGGCGAAGTGGCCGGGCCACGAGGAGGCCTTCGGCGGCTTCGAGGTCCCCCGCCTCGCGTACATGAGCGACGCCGACATCGACGAGCTGGCCACGGACACGCGCATCATCCGCAACCGCCTGAAGATCCACTGCCTGCGGGACAACGCGCGCATGCTGTTGGAGCTGGCCGAGGAGGAGGGCTCCTTCGCCGAGTTCGCTGGCGCCTGGCCCGACGAGGATCTGGTGGGGCTGTGGGCTTGGCTGAAGGCGAACGGCAGCCGATTGGGCGGCATGACGGGCCCGCGCACCCTGCGCTCCCTGGGCAAGGACTGCTTCCTGCTCACGGATCACGTCCAGCAGGCGCTGATCGAAGCGAAGGTGATCGACAAGCCGGCCACCTCCAAGAAGGCGCTGAAGGCGGTGCAGGCGGCGTTCAGTGAATGGAAGGCGGAGACGGGGCGCAGCTTCACCGACCTGAGCCGGATCCTGGCCTACACGATCCCCTGATCGGCCGACATCGAGCCTGTCAGAGGGACTGCAGCTCCTCGAAGCCCGGCAGCTCGCTCAGGTCGGGTGTCACCACGATCTCGATGCGGCGGTTGGCGGCGCGCCCCTCCGCGGTGCGGTTGGTGTCCGAGGGCTTGTACTCGCCGAAGCTGGCGGCGCTGACCCGCTCGGCATCCAGGCCGCCGACGACCATGCTCTTGACGACCGTGAGGGAGCGCTCCGCGGCCAGCTCCCAGTTGGAGGGGTACTTCGCCGAGGCGATGGGCACGTTGTCCGTGTGGCCCTCCACCTGGTAGCGGCGGTCGGGGATGGACTGCAGCACCTGCGCCACCTCCCCCAGGGCGGTCTGGCCGGCCTTGGACAGCTGCGCGGAGCCGGAGTCGAAGAGGATGTCCGTGGCGAGCTCCACCACCATGCGGCCGTCGACCATCTTCACGCGCAGCGTGCCGGCGTCGATGAGGGCCTGGAACCGGTCGATCATCTCGCGGAAGCGGCGCACGCGGGCCTCGGCCTGCTGCTTGCGGCGATCGAGCTCGCGCAGGGCCTGCTCCATCTCCTCGATGGCCGCTCCCAGGCCGGCCTTGTCGTCCAGGAGCTTCGCCTTGTCGCCTTCGAGGGCGTAGATGCGCTCCTTCGCCCGCCGCAGGTCGGCCTCCATGTTGGCGATGACGCTGTCCTTTGACTTCAGGTCCTTGTGCAGGGCCCGCAGCTCCCCCTCCAGGGTGTTGATCCGGTCCAGCAGCTCGCCGCGCGTGGAGGTGTATTCGGCCTCCAGGTCCAGGTACTTCGACTTCATCACGCAGCCGGTGGACAGCAGCAGGGCCAGGGTCAGCAGCAGCAGGCGAGCGGGCATGGGACCTCCGGGGCTGAATCTACCAGGGCGGATGACCGGGCGCGTTCGGGGGAGGGCTCCCCGAAGACGCGACCAGGAATGTCGCCGTCAGGCCCCCTCGCGGGGTAGAGTCGTCGCACGGGGTGGGGACCCCACGATGTGGAGGAAGCAGGAGTGCCCCGGTGCCGCCGTCGATTCTGAGCGACAGTCTGACCTCCCTGACGCTCCCCTCGGCGTTGCCTCCGGAGGCGCTGCAGGTCCTGGACGCTGCGGGCCGGCCCCTGCAGGAGCACACGCAGCCCAGCCTGTTGCCGATCACGTCGGACCCCCTGGGCGTCACCGAACGCTCGCTGCCCAACATCGGCGGCTACCTCATCGGCTCCCGCATCGGCACCGGCGGGACCTCCTGGGTCTACGAGGGCGCCGATCCCTCCACCGGCCGGCCGGTCGCGGTCAAGGTCCAGCGCGTGCGCTCGGGCTGGGCGGACACAGCGGGCACCATCCTGCAGAACGAGGCCGCCATCCTCGGTCACCTGCGGCACCCCAACGTGCTGCCCCTTCTGGCCGCGGGTCAGCTGCCCGATGGGCGCCGCTGGCTGGCCTTTCCCCTCATGGCGGGCGGCGATCTGCACAGCCAGCAGCTCCAGCTGGCCGCGGGCCGGGACCTGAAGCGCTGGCCCCTGCGCCGCCGTCTGGCGTCCTTCCTGTCGGTCTGCGCGGCGGTGGAGCACGCGCACTCCATGGGCGTGATCCACCGGGACCTCAAGCCCCGCAACGTGATGTTCGACGACGAGGGCTTCGTGCAGCTGGCCGACTGGGGCCTCGCCGGGCCGCCCACCCAGCCCCCGCCCCGGGACCAGCCCTCGCCGTCGACTGCAGGGACCCCCGGCTACATGGCGCCCGAACAGATCAGCCCGCGCCTGGGGCCGGTGGACGCGCGCAGCGACGTGTGGAGCCTGGGCGCCGTGCTCTACGAGGCGATCACGCTGCGGCGGGCCATCGCTGGCAAGACCATCACCGAGCGCATGGTGGAGACCCTTGCGGGCCGCAGCCCCGACCCGCGGACCCACGCGCCCCAGGTCCCCGACGCCCTGGCCCTGGCCTGCCGACGGGCCCTGGAGCGGGCGCCGGAGGACCGCTTCGCCACCGTGCTGGACCTCGCGATCGCAGTGGGCGCCGCCCTGGGCAGCCTGCCGCCCACGCGCCGCCAGTAGCGCGGCCGGCCGCCGCGATCATCCCAGGCTCGACGCCAAGGCCGCCACCGCGAAGCCGCCGGCGATGAGGACGTCGTCCTCCTTCTGCAGGAACTCTTCGTTCTGCCAGCGCCCGTCGGGCCGCTGATCAGCGATCACCGCGTCGATCATCGCCTCCCGCCAGCCGGCCGGCCCGCCCAGGGCTGCGAAGGCCGCCGACGCCCCGGCGCGGTAGCAGCCGACCATCGCCCGCGCGAAGCCCTGCAGAGGGCCGGGGCCGATGCCGGGGTTCGCGTCCAGGCGGTGGGCGCGGTGGAGCCAGGCGAGGTTCCGGTCGATGAGCGGCTCGCCGGGCCGCGCGCCCAGGGCGAGGGCCGCCAGCAGGCCGTCGGTGGTGGCCGATCCGTAGCCCGCGCAGCGGCCGTCGACGCAGCCCCCCTTGTTGAGGGCGAGCTCGACCGGGCTGTAGACGAAGCCTCCGTCAGGCGCCTGGCAGCGCTCGACGAAGGCGCGGGCCTCCACGAAGGCGCGGTGCTGCGGTCCCACGCCGGCGGAAGCCAGCCCTTCCAGCACGCGACGGGTCATGGAGAGGTCGACGTGGCCGGCGCGCGGCGGTTCGGGAGGGACCGACGCCCCCATCGCCCAGCCCCCCAGGGCGGGGTGGTCGGCCCAGCCGCGATCG
>CALCXL010000056.1 GCA_937907595.1 uncultured Pseudomonadota bacterium | reverse complement strand
GTCGTCGTCGTCGTCGGCCGCGTCGTCGTCGTTGGCTGCGTCGTCGTCGTTGGCTGCGTCGTCGTCGTTGGCTGCGTCGTCGTCGTCCGCTGCGTCGTCGTCGTCCGTTGCGTCGTCGTCGTCGTCGTCCGCGCCCGTGTCGGGGCACTCCGGCTCGAACCAGTACTCGCCGGCGGCGGCGTAGGGCACCACCAGCACGTACACGGTGTCCGCGGAGACCTGGGCGCTGACCTGCTCGGAGGAGCCCGTGCTGGCGTCGCTGCGGTCGAGCTCGTTGAGCGTGGAGTCGTACAGGTACAGGTCCAGATCGCCGCCGCCCAGCCAGTTGAGCAGCACGGTCAGCGTGCCGGAGTCGACCAGGTCCAGGGCGTACCAGTCGTCCTCGTCGGCCTGGCCTTCCACGAAGCTGCTGCAGTCCAGGGGGCTGGCGGTGCCGGCGGAGTTGTTGGGCTCCACGTCCCAGGCGAAGGGGGTGCTGTCGTCGTCGTCGTCGTCGTCGTCGTCGCCCAGGGGGACGCCCAGGTTGAGCAGGCCGCTGCCCGCGGTGTCGCCGCCGCCCTGGATCGCGGTGGCGTCCACCTGGGCCAGCAGCGCGCTCCACAGGCCGGCGTTGTCGAGGGACGGCGACTCGTCCAGCAGCAGGGCGGCGACGCCGGCGACGTGGGGGGTGGCGGCGGACGTGCCGTTGAAGCCGGGCTCCGACGGGTCGGAGACCCAGGGGCCGTAGCTCTCGGTGTCCACGTGGGAGATGCCGAAGGCGTCGGGCTTGTCGCGACCGTCGTCGGTGGGGCCCTCGGAGCTGTAGGGGGCGATGAACAGGTCAGCCTGCTGCACCGCGCCCACGGCGAAGGCGTGCTCGGCGTCGCTGGGCGTGGACAGGGAGCCCGCGCGCACCTGGTACCCGGGGGGCAGGGCGGCGCCGGCGTGCACCTTGACGTTCAGGCCGGCGGGGGCGTTCTGGGCGGGGTCGTATTGCGTCAACTGCGCCACGATCAGCATGTCCGCCGGGAGGGTGGCGGTGTAGGACGCCGACTCCACCGGGTCGCCCGTGCCGTCCTGCTCCTCCTGGGAGTTGGCCAGGGCGGTGACGGGCACGGTGGGGTCCGAGGGGCTGGCCAGGAAGACGTCCAGGTCCAGGTCGAACCCGGCGCCGCCGAAGGGCTCGGTCCAGCGCGCGGTGACGTTGATGGGGTCCGTGATCTCCCACTCGGGGTAGCCGGTGTTGTCCCAGAGGATCAGCGTGTTGACGTAGGCGTTGGACTGGAAGTCCTGGGCGCCGTCGTCGTCCAGGTCCTGCCAGGGCCCCGACCAGTACTGCTCGCCCTCGTTGCCGGCGGCGGCGACGTACAGGATGCCGCGGTTGTTGTGGTACCAGTCGACGGTCTGGGCGGCCCAGCCGCTGCCGTCGGCGGGCTGGATGTTGTCCCAGCCGATGGACGCGGTGATCACGTCGGCGCCCGCGTCGGCCAGCCACGCGATCTGCGAGTCAAACTCCACCCCGGTGCCGAAGTTCGCCAGGCTCAGCTGCGCGCCGGGCGCCAGGTCGTGCACGATCTCCGCGCAGGCCGTGCCGTGCACGTTGTCCCCGGGGCCGCCCAGCGAGGGCGCCCAGGACACGTCGCCGGCGGAGAACACCGGCAGGTCGTTCGGCAGCGCGTCCCAGCCCACGAAGCCCACGTCCAGCACCCCCACGTGGGCGCCCGTGCCGTCGAAGCCGGCGGTGTGGTAGCTGTCGGCTCCCATCAGATCCAGCCCCTGGGTGACGGCCTTGGGCACCGGAACGAAGGGGTGCCGCACCCGGTGCACGAAGGGCAGGGCCGCCAGGGCGCGGACCTGCTCGGGCCGGGCGGTCATCTGGACGCGCTCACCCACGAACAGCTCGACGTCGCCGTGTTCTGCCAGAGCTGGGGCGAAGCTGGCGGCGTCGCCGTCGGTCTCCACCACCACGCGCAGCAGGCCGGTGGCGGGGCGGAGGATGCCGTCGCGAAAGCCCTCGCCGGCGGGCAGGTCGCCGCGCTCCAGATCGGCGCGCAGGGCCGCGGTGATGTTGGCGGGAGCGCCGGGGGGCGCGGGCGCGGCGGCGGCGGGCGCGGCGCAGGCCAGCAGGAGGGGGATCAGGGCGAGTCGGGACATGGCGGCCTCCGCGGGGGCATCGGTCGCCCAGGCGCCCACCCCGCGGTTCAGTTCAGCGCGACGGGGGGCGGCCGGTCAAGGGGGGCGCGCCTCCTACTGTTGGGACCCCCTTGTGAGCTCCTCATCGGCGTCGCTGCGCTGGATCCGCAGCGGAGCTCAGGGCGCCAGGACCCGATTCAGGAACGCGAGCACCGCGGCCTCGCCCTCGGGGTAGCCGTACTCGAAGCGCCCCACCGGCAGCGGCAAGTCCAGTTTCTCGAGCTGCGGGTGGATGGGGTACAGCGCCGGCTGCGTCTCGCAGAGCAGGTAGCCGTTGTCGTCCTGGACCTCGAAGAAGGTGGAGACGAAGTCCGTGGTCAGCGCGGCCCAATGGGGGTCCAGGTGCGTCGCGACGTCGGCCACCATGGAGCCCCCGGAGTGGCCCATGAGGGCGATGCGCTGGGGGTCGATCTCCGGCAGGGAGCGCAGGAACTTGCGGGCCAGGAAGGCCTCGTAGACGTGCAGGCCGAAGAGCGTGAAGCCGGCCTGCAGGAAGCGGCGGGAGAGGGCGTCCTCGAAGGGGCCGCCGCTGTCCACGCGCAGATCCAGGGCCAACAGGGCCATGCCCTGGGCCACGATCGCGTCGCCGTGGTGCTTGTCCACGAAGGTGGCGGCGTGATCCCCGTGGCCCGGCAGCCCCAGGACCACGGCGTGGGGACCGTCGCCCAGGGGGAGCAGCAGCAGGCCGCTGATGTGGCCGACCCAGGGGTCCTCCAACAGTACCTCGACCTCCAGGTGGGTGGAGCGAAGCTGCTCGCGCAGGACGCGCCAGCTCAGGGGGCGCTCGTCCAGGCCGTCGAGCAGGAAGCCGATGTTGAGCTCCTCCAGGAGGTGCTGGCGCAGGGCGGCGGGCTCCAGATCGGCGTCCAGGATGAGCTCGGTGCGGTCGAGCATCTTGTCGTGCAGGACGCGGGCGATCTCCGCATTCACCTGCGCCTCACTCGACGGCACCGCGTGGCGGACGGCGGTGGTCAGGAAGGCGTCGTAGTCCTGGCTGCAGACGAAGGGCTGCTCGCAGACGTCCGAGGGGGGAGGGGAGGGATCGAAGGACACCGGGCCCTCGTCCCCCGGTCGGGCCGCCGAGGGAGCGCCGATCAGGAGCAGGAGGCCGACGGCGACCGTTCTAGAACGGGGCGTAGGGATCCTCGCCGTCGTCCGGGGCTTCGTCGTCCGGGGCTTCGTCGTCGGCGACGCCGTCGTCCTCGGGGTCCTCCGGGGCGTCGTCCCCTGCAGGTGCGGCGGGGAGGAGAGCGTCGTCGGGGGCCTCGGCTGCGGGGGCGTCGTCGTCGCGCTCCCAGACCTCGATGTCGATGGAGTGGTCCGGCGGGGTGACGCGGATGGGTGGGGCGGGCAGCCACAGCCGCAGCTCGAGGCCGCCTTGGGGGTGGTTCCGGGCGTTCAAGCCGCCGCGGTGCAGCGCCACCACGTGCTGGGCGATGGCCAGGCCGACCCCCAGGGCCTCCCCCTCGCGGTCCTCCAGCCGCTCGAAGGCCCGGAACATCCGCCGCAGGTCGGCCACGTCCTCCACACCCGAGCCGTGGTCGCGCACGTTGATATCCACCTTGGTGTGGGCCCGGCTGCTCGTGATCTCCAGGGGGCCTCGGCCGTGCTCCGCGGCGTTCTCCACCAGGTGCCATAGCAGCACGCGCAGCCAGGCGCGGTCGGCCTGCACGACGTCATCGACGCCGTCGTCCACGTCGATGCTGACCTCGCAGTCCACCCCCGCGCAGACCTCCTCCAGCATGTGCCGCAGGTCGACGTCCTGGGGCTCCAGGGCCACCAGGCCGGCCTCCAGATCCGCCCAGTGCTTCATGTCGTCGACGACGTCCTGCAGGTCGGCGGCGTCGCGGCGCAGGGCCTCGATGGCCGGGCGCACCGGCGGCGGCACGGCGGTGAGGTCGATGCTCTCCCCGTGCTCGGCCAGGCGGTGGATCGGTCCGGCAAAGGAGCCGGCCACGGTGCCGATCAGCGCCTTGCGGTCGGCTTCGGCTCGACGGGCCCGATCGGCCATGTTGTTGACGGCCGACGCGATCTTCTGGGCCTCGTCGAAGGGCTGGTGCCCGATGGGGGAGGCGTTGGCCCCCCGGGCGACGGAGGCGGCCTCCGAGGCCAGGGCCTCCAGGGGCTTCGCCACGCGCCCGCCCACCAGGGAGGAGGCCAGCAGCAGGATCATGCCGACGGCCACCAGGCCCCGACCGAAGGCGCCTTCGCCCAGCCGAGCGTGGGACAGCCCCACGATGCGCAGCGTCATGTTCGACTTGACCGGCGCCTCCACGGCGTAGGGCCAGACCTCCTGCACGCGCATGATCCGCCCCGCGCGGTCGGGGTAGCGGCGCCGGTCGGTGCTGCCGTCGAAGGCGGGCTCCCAGGGCGTCTCCCCGCGGTCGGTGAGCCGGCCCAGGTCGGGGTGGTCGCGCAGGGAGCGCAGCATGGTGGCCAGCGACGGGCCGTGTGCGGTGATCAGGGGCTCGTCCGCCTCGTGCAGCAAGACGATGGACAGGTCCATGGCGCGGGCGGATCGCGACAGGAACGCCCGGGTCTGCTTGTCGACCGCGTCCGCGGGCATGCGGGACTCGAGCTCGCTCGCCAGCCAGGTGGCGCGCTGGTAGGCGAACAGGGAGAACTCGCGATCGGTCTTGCCCTTGCCGGCGTACTCGAACACCAGGTTCGCCAGGAACAGCGAGAGCAGCACCATGCCGGCCGTGGCCAGCGTGAACCGCATCGACAGCGACGTCCCGCGCATCCCAGGTCCCTCCACCGAACCCCCGTGTTCCCGTCCTGACGCGGGAGGGCTGGCCGCTGCAGTGTAGATCGAGCCGGCCTCCAGGGGATCGTGGGCCGGCGGTGCGGTGGGCCCGGTCTCCCGCCTGGGGGCCGCTGCAGCCCGACGCGTGCGGGACACACGCACGGGTCGGCCGGGGCGAATCGGGGCGTGGAGCCGTCCACGGGCCGACCCGAGCGCGATGCCCTGCAGGCTCCTAGGATGGGGGCGGAGGTCCCATGCGCCCCGTGCCGTTGTTGCTGCTGCTGCTGTTGCCCGCCCATCCCAACGGGGACGACGACGACGCCACGGCAGCCGACGACGACGATGTCGCTCAGGACGACGAAGGCCCTCCTTCCCTTGGCTGAGGACAGCCAGACCCTGCTGCTGATCCTCGCGGCCTTCTCCCCCGTGGTGTTCGCGGTCGTCTACGCGCTGATCGCCGGCCGCCGCCGGGGCGAGCGGCTGGAGGCCAACCTGCCGCCCCTGGTCTCCCCCATGGAGGCCCTGGCCGAGCGGCTGGGGGCGCGGGTCCTGGAGTCGGGGGTCCTGTCCGGGCGCTGCGAGGGCGAGGCCCACGGTCGGCCCTACCGCCTCCGTCTGAGCGCCGACGGCAACAGCGAAGGCCTGCTGCTGGAGGTGGACTGCCGGTTGCCCGAAGGCGTGGGCATCGACGCGGAGCCCTTCTTCAGCCGCGAGGACCCGGAGATCGGCTCGGAGGCCTTCGACAGCGTGGTTCGCCTGAGCGGGGACACGGCCTGGCTGTCGGCCGCGCTGACCCCCGAGGCGCGCCGGGCGTTGCTGTCGCTGCAGTCCCTGGGGCGCTACCGCTTCACGGGGGACACCCTGCAGGTGGGCGTGAACCCCGGCGGCGGCGGCGACGACGCGGTCGTTGCGGTGGACGCGGCGACGCGGCTGGCGGCCTGGCTGGACTTCCCCCTGGAGGAGGTGCCGGCCCGGCTGCTGGAGGCCGCGGCCCTGCCCGAGCGCTGCGGCAGCCTGGCGGCCCTGCCCGAACGCAGCGCCACCCTTGCCGCCCTGCGCCTGCTCGCGCAGCGACCCGATTCGCCGGAAGCCGTGGCGCTGTCCGCCGATCCTCCCCCGACCGCCCAGCCCTTCGCCGACCTCGTCCTGGATCGCCCCGGCGCCGAGGCTGCCCTGCAGCGCGCGCTCTCCGCCCCCGACGCCCAGGTGCGGTTGGCGGCGGCGGAGCTGTTGTCCCGCAAGGGCACCGTCGCCAGCGTGCAGCCCCTCCGCGACGCCGCGACCGGCCTGGTCCGCGGCGCCAGCCAGCAGGCCGTGCGCGCCATCCAGGACCGCGCCGGACCCGCCAACGCCGGGGGCCTGGCCGTCGTGGCCGAGGAGCCGGCCGGGGGAGAGCTCACCCTGGCCGACGCCGAACGCGGGCGCGTCTCCCTGGCGAAACAGAAGAGTTGAAGGCCTCGGTGGGGGACGCGCGAGGCCGCCGCAGCCCCGCCACCCTGAGGAACGGCTGCCCCCGCGGTCTGGCCTGCGCCATAATGAAGCTGAGGGGTACGACATGAAGGAACTCGATCGAAGGCGCTCCGGCGTCGCCTTGCGCTGCATGCTGACCTTGCTCCTGCTGTCCGCAGCCGGCTGCAGCGGGGGCGACGAGGCCAGCGATCACCCCGACGTGCGGGCGTCGATCGTCGCGGGCCTCATCGCCGGGCAGGAGGGGCTGCAGCGGGACCAGGTCCGCACCTTCCAGGCCGACGTGCGCGCCCGCTGGGTCGCCGCCTACGACCCCGCCGACCCCCCCGGCTGCGTCTCGGGCGGCCTGCGCACCGGCAGCCCCCGGTCCTGCACGGCCTACGTGCTGCAGCGCCGCAAGACCCGTTGGGCCGTCGTCGCCTTCGGCCGCCCGGGCCAGATGTTTGTGCCGGACAACGCGCCCGAGGACCTGGGCGCGCACTCGAAGCTGGGCTGGCTGGCGGAGTGATCGCCGCCCCGGCGGCTCCAGGCTGATCGCCCGCGCCCGTCGGCGCCCCCCGCCGACGGCGTCGATCCGCCCCGCGACCCCCGCGCCCTGACCGCAGCACGTCGCCCCGATCGATCAAAAAACGATCCTCCGACCGAATAACCCGTCGTCCGCCGCCGTCCCGGGAGCAGCCCTCACTGTCCCCCCGGGAGCTCCCCCATGTCCGGACGCCTGACCCGCATGCTTCGCCTCTTCGTGCCCGGCTCCGTCCGGTCCCGCGAGGGCGCCCGCTGGTGCCACATCGACGACCTGCCCAGCGGCTCCTACAACCACCAGCTGCTGCGCAGTCGGGCCGAAGGCGACTTCGTGACGCACCCCGACTACCTGTGGTCGCCCACCCCCTACTGGACCGTCCGTGGGGGCCTCAACGGCCACGTCCGCGAGCTGGCCGACACTTTGGGCGGCATGGTCACCAGCGACGTGCTGATCGTGTTGAACCCCGAGGACCACGCGCGCACCGAGGCCTCCCTGCTCGCCTCCTGGGAGCGCTCCGCCCGGGACGAGCTGGCGGAGTCCTTCGACCGCCTGGTCGCCTCCCAGGGCTACACCCGCGCGTCCCCGGACCGGCCGCTGCAGCTCAAGGTGGTGCGCGACGGGGACCCCCTGCTGGGCGGCACCGCGGGCCTGCAGCGCGGCGAGTTCGCCACCGCCCTGCTGCCCAACCTGTACCTGGGCCCCGTGGAGGCGAGCGCCCCGCTGGTGGAGGTCTTCGCGGCGGATCCCCGGGGGCGCTTCGCCTCCATCGGCACGCTGTACAGCGATCAGCTGGCCTTCAACGTCGGCGCGCACCCCCTGGACAACGGCTGCGTGGAGGCCCTGCGGGACTCGGCCCTCTACACGCTGCACCGCTTCCCCGGCGAGCCCGGACTGCACCACAAGGTCCACCCCGAGCGGGCCGACCGCGTGGTGATCGAGACCGGCAGCGCCCACGGCGGTGAGACCGTGCGGCTGGTCGACCGGGGGCGCGACAAGGTCCTGCTGGAGCTGATGCTGGTGGCCGCCCGCGAGCTGGACGCCGAGCTCCCCGGCCGCGACCAGCCCCGGGGCCCGCGCGCCACCGTGGGCCTGCCCGGCTTCCTGCCGGCCGCGCATGAGACCGGCACCATCCTGCCCGAGGGCCTGGACCTGGGCACCGTCGGCGCCTTCTCCATCATCCCCGAGGGCCTGCCCCAGCGCGTGCACACCCTGAGCGAGCGCGCGTTCCTGCTCCAGCGCATCCTCTTCGACAAGGAGATGGCCGGCTACCACGTGGAGCTGGACCGGCAGGGCCTCGTCGGCCCCACGGTGAGCGAGCCCGTTGCGCGCTTCGACGTGGCCGACGACCGGGTGACCCTGGTGGGCGTGGCCCGCGACCTGGCCGTGGACGGCGCCCCCCTCGGTCCCGGCAAGCGCCTGCCGCTGCGCTCGGTCATTCACCACATCACCTGGCGCGGGGGGGAGCTCGAGTACCGGCAGCTGCGCCGCCCCGCCGATCCAAAGTGGCCCTACCTGGCCCGCCTGGACGCGCCGCGGCGCAGCACCCCCCTGCCCGAGGGCGAGGTCTGGACGATCGGCCGGGCGGGCGACCTCTGCGACGTGCCCCTGCCCGACCGCCAGGTGCACAGCAACATCCGCTGGCGCGACGGGAAGACCGAGGGCCCCGTCGACGTGCAGGGCGGCCGCGTGGACCGCGCGCGCTTTCGCACCGACGCCATCTGCGTGGCCACCCGCGCCGCCTCCATCGACCTGGGCGGCGAGCCGATCCTGGCCAACCTCAGCGAGCGCTGCCCCATCCACGTGGTGCGCGGCCCGGAGGTCCTGCGCCTCAAGCGCGGCAGCTCCCTGGCCCTGCAGGAGGGCGACGAGCTGCTGATCGGCAACCAGGCCTTCGCGCTGCTGGCCCCGGGCCAGGCCGACGTCCCCCGCCCGGTCGAGCAGCTGGCGCCCGTGCCCGAGCCCGCGGCCGAACGCTTGCAGGAGGGGCCCGGCACGCGCGGTCGACGGGCCCGGGTCGGCGGCAGCCCCGGCGCCCTCGTCCGCCCCGAGCAGACCTACCGCGCGGCCTTGGGCATCAACCCCCAGGACGCGGCCCGCCCCCCCGTGCGCGCGCCGCGCATCGAGCCCGTGCTCGGCGCTCCCCGCCCCGCGACGCAGCTCTCGCCCCTCGGGGCGCGGCCGCTCGTGGCGTCGGAGCCAGCTGTCGACGTGGCAGCCGCGGGTCCCTCGGGGGCGGTCGCACCGGCCCCGAGGGACCCTTCGTCGCCCGCTTCGTCGTCCCCCGCTCCGCCCCCTTCGACCTCCCCCGTGTCGCCCGCTTCGTCGTCGCCCCCCCACCTCGCGCTGGTGGAGCTGGACGACGACCCCCAGGCCAGCGCGCACCCGCCGCCGCTCTTCGACCTGCCCACCCACCAGCTCCCCTCGCTGTCCCTGGACCCCACGCAGGAGCGCTGGTTCGCGGGCATGGAGGATGCCCGGCTGGAGGCCGCCGCCACGATCCTGGACGAGGACCCCGACTGGCAGGCGCTGCTCGCGTCGGCCGCTGCCTCCGTCGTCGACGAGGACGGGCCCCTGCCCCCGGCCGAGCCGACGCGCGAGTGTCCGGCCCAGGAGGCCCCGCCCGTTGCCGGTCGGTCCGTGCCCCGCGGCCTGCGCCTGGACGTCGCCATCCCCCCCCACGAGCGGGCCCGTCGCCTGCGCGGTCCCGGGGGCCTGCCGGGCTTCGGCCCCCTGCCCGCGCGCCGTCGGCTCGCCCCGCCCACGCCCAGCCTGTCGGGGGAGTAGACCTTGGACTGGAACCTCCTCCTGCCGGGCGACTTCCACCTGGCCTGGGCGGGCCTGCTGGCGCTGCTGTGCCTGTTGGCGTTGCACAGCGGGCCCACGTGGAAGCGCGGCACCAACGTCGCGGTGCAGGGCCTGATGGGGCTGTGCGTGCTGGCCTGGGCGGGGTCGACCCTGCTGGTCATCGCCCGCGACCACGGGCCCGGCCTGGAGGTGCAGGGCTACACGCTGCGGCCGCCGAGCGCGGGCCCACGCACGCTGTCCCTGGGCACCGACGCCCGCGCGGACGTGCCCCTGGCCGACGGACACGCCGACGCCGTGCACGCGATCGTGCGATGGGTCGACGTCGACGGAAGCTTGCAGCCGCAGATCTGGAACGCCAGCGCGCGCCGCCGCCTGGAGATCGACGGGCACGAAGCGCACGACGTCGCCCTGGTCCCCGGCACCACCCTGCGCTGGGGGGACGGCGAGCTGGAGGTCGTCGGCGGGGGCCTCTGGCCGGCGGTCCTGGCCCGGAACGGCCGAGGCGAGATGCACCGGCACGCCGCGGGGCTGGGGCGCGGCCTGGTCGCCTCCCTGCCCTTCGTCGGCCCCCGCATGCGCACCACGGTCGGCTGGCTGGCCCTGGAGGAGGGCCTGCCGGTGCTGCACGACGCGCCGCCCCTGCCCGGCACCGGGCCCGTCGCCCGCGTCGACCTGCGCGGCCGGGTGCCCTGGCTGAGCTTCTCGGGCCCCGCCGACCGCGCCGACCACCCCCTGCTCGTCGCCCCTCCCGGCCAGGCCGCGTTCCGCCCCGCCGACGCCTGGCGCCAGCTCGAGGACGGCCAGGTGCTGACGATGGGCCACTCGCGCTTCGCGGTGGGGGTGGCGGCCGATCGCTCGGTGCAGCTCCGCACGCTGGGGGCGCCGGCCCGCATGCCCTGGCCCGACCAGGACGCGGTGGTGCTGGGCCAGCCTGGGGTGCTGGCGGTGGGGGACGCGGAGGGGGAGCGGCTGAGCCTGTCGCTCCTGGGGTCCGGGCCCGCCGTCGGTTTTCGCGCCCTGCGTGGCGTCCTGCACGAGGGCGACTCTGGCGCGCCCCAGGCCACGCTGGCCGCCGGGCAGCAGGTCGAGCTCCCCTGGGCTGACGGCGTGCGCGTCCGCCTGCGCAGCGCCGCCCGCGCCGAGCCTGCAGCCGCCCTGGCCGGGCTGGCCTCCCTGGACGATCAGCGCAGCTGGCGGGCCTTCTCCGTCCTCGCCGCCCTCTACTTGTTGCTGGTCCTGGCCACCGCCTGGTCGGGCCTGCTGCACAGCCGCAACGCCGGGGTCCTGCACGGCTCCGCCCTGCTGCTGGCCGTGGGTCTGGCCTGCCTCTACCGCCTGGCCGACCCGGGCGACACCCTGTGCTCGGGCTGGCTGTTCCGGCAGGCCCGCGCGGCCCTCATCGGCCTGAGCCTGGCCTCCATCGCAGCCCTCTGGTTCGCCCGGCGGGGCCCCCTCCTGCGATCGCGGGGCCTGACTCTCTTCCGCTGGCTGGACGGCCAGGATGGCGGGGGGGGGCGCGCCCGCTGGCTCTACGCGGTCGCCGTCGGCGTGTTGGTGCTGCAGCTTCCCTTCGGCGAGGCCGGCATCGCCGTGCCCGGCGTCGGCTCCGTGCAGCCCATCGAGCTGGCCCGCACCCTGCTCGTCGTCTACCTGGCCTACTGGACCGCCCGCGCCATCGAGGAGAAGCGCGACCGCGTGCGCGGGACCGAGGGCCTGGCCACCCGCTGGTCCTACATGGCCCACGCGCTGCCCGTCGTGGTGGTCCTGGGCCTCTGCTACGGCCTGGACGACATCAGCCCCATCCTGGTGTTCGGCGCCTTCCTGGCGGTGCTCTACGGCGTGTCCCTGGTGCGGCCGGCCGTGGCGCTGTGGCCGCCTCGGGCCTGGAAGGACAGCCTGGGCGTGGAGCTCCTGGCCGTGCTCGCCGTCCTGGCCGGGGTGACCTGGCTGGTGCTGGCCGACCCCTCGAGCACCGTCGCGCGGCGCCTGGCCGTCTGGTGGAACCCCTGGGAGCGGGGCGGGGAGGCCTACCAGGCCGTGACCGCGCTGTGGGCGACCGCCTCGGGCGGGCTCTGGGGCCAGGGCTGGACCGGCGCCAACGGGCTGCTGCCCCCCGCCGTGCAGGACGACTTCATCCTGGCCTTGCTGGCCGCCCGGGCGGGCGTGGGCGCCGTGACCCTGGTGGCGGCCACCTTCGCCGTGGTGCTGCTCAGCGGGGCCCAGGCCCTGGCCGCGCGCCGGCTGGTCGCGCTGCACGCCGTGGACCGGGAGCGGGGGGCGGTGCTGACGACGTCGGTGCTGTGGATGCTCGGGATCCAGGCCGCCGTCGTGCTCGGCTCCGCCACGGGCGGCTTGCCGGTGATGGGCCAGCCTCTGCCCTTCGTGGCCGCGGCGGGGTCCCACCTGCTGCTCTTCTGCATGCCCGCGGTCGCGCTGGTGCTGTCGGCGACGCGCATCGAACAGCGGGTGCATCGCCCGTCGGTGCGCGCCCTGGCCGCCGAGCTCCCCTCGGTGATCGAGACCTGGAGCACGCCGTCGATGATCGGCGATCTGGGGCCGTCCACGCTGACCGAAGGGGGAGGTGGGCGGTGGTAGCGGCCGCCCTCGCCCCCGCGGTCCGCCTGCGCTGGGGCCTGCTCCTCTGCGGCGCCCTGCTGGTGGGTGGGACGGGGCTGCGCGGCGCCCGCCTGCTCTCCGCCCGACCGGACACGGCGGTGGTGGTCCGGGCGGTGGAGACCGTGACGCTGAGCCGCGCGTTGCTGGTCGCGCCCGACGGCGGGGCCTGGAGCGTGCGGGGGGTGGGCAGCGACGACTCCCGGCGGGTCCGGGCGGGGCAGGTCGTGCAGGTGGCCGGCGCGTCCCTGCAGATCGTGGAGGGCGCCGCCGGGGGCGGGGACGAGGTCCTGCGCGTGCCCTGGAGCGTCTTCGGCGCGGCGCGCGGCGGGCACCAGCGCATCGACTTCGGCTCGGACCCCCTGGGCCGCATCGACGGGGTCCGCGACCGCGTGGTGCTGCCCGACCCGCCCGAGGGCCGCGGCTGGTTCCGCCTGCTCCCCCCCGAGGACGGCCGCCCCTTCCGCCCCGACGACCGCGGCGCCCGCTTGCTGCCAGAGCGCGCCGGCCTGGTCCTGCGCCAGGGCGCCGAATCGCTGGACATGGCCCCGGGCCTGCCTGTCGCCGTGGGCCCCTCCTTCTCCGTGGAGGCCGACGGCGTCGCCCTGCGCATCGCCTGGGTCGACGTGCGGCGCGCGCGGGTCCTGGAGGGCCCCGACGGGCGGGTGATCGGCTACGGCGACGGCGGAGACGGCGTCGACTTCGTGGTGCGCTCCCTGGGCGACCGCGCGACCGGCCCGGCCCAGCTGGTCCTGCTGGACCCCGCCGGCGAGCCCCTGGAGCACGTCGTCCTGGCCGAGTCCTCGCCCACCCTGGTGCACGGCCCCCGCACGCGGCTGACCGGCTTCGGCGGCCACGTCCTGCCCCCGGACATGCGCGACCTGCGCCTGGAGGCCGCGGTGCGTGAGGGGCTGGAGGAGGGCTGGATCGAGCTGGGCGCGTCGTCGGTGCGGGTGGACATCCCCGCCGAGGACGGCGAGCCCCGCGGCGACCTGGGCTGGGGCCTGTCCCGCGACGTGGTGAAGGTGGTGGATGCATGGGCGCGCGCCGTCCAGCCCGTGGGTCTGCGGCTGCTGGAGGGCGTGTCGGCGTCGGGCTCCACGGCGGCGAGCGCCCCGCTGCGCTTCGATGGCTCCCTGCAGGCCTGGCTCCCCTCGTCCCGACCCCAGGGCGGGGCCCCCCTCCACTTCGACCTGGCGGTGACGGGCCCGTCGGTGACCCTGGCCAGCGCGCTGCCCGGCCGCTGGCGCAAGGCGGGAGAGGAGCGGTGGAAGGCGCTGCCCCCGCCCCGCGCCGGCGCGTGGACCTCCTGGAGCCTGGACGCGGGCGACGCCGAGCGCATCGACGTGCTCATCGAGCCGCCCACGGGCGCCGCGCCCACGACCGAGCTGTCCTTCGCGGTGGCCGGCGCGCCCGACGGCACCTTCCTGGAGCCGGAGCACCTGCGCGTGGGCTCCCGCGCCTACACGGGCTGGGAGCTGCCCGGCCGCGATGGCCCGGCCGCCTCCCTCTGGGCCCCCATCCCCGGCGACCGCTGGACGGCGACGGCCCCTTCGCCCCCCCACCGGCAATCGCCCCGCAGCGTCTTCGTGCGGGTGCCCCTGAGCGCCCGCAGCGGCGGGTGGGTGGCCCTGGACGTCGCGCTGCCCGGTCGTGTGCTCCAGGCCTTCTGGAACGGGGCCCCCGCCGCGGAGCTGGACCTGCCCACCGATCCCGGCGGCGGCTCCCTGCGGGTCTCGCTGCCGTCGCGGCCGGGGGAGAACCTGCTGGCCCTGGAGCTGGAGCTGCCCGGCACCGCGCCCGCGCGGCAGGCCGGCGCGGTGCGCTTCGACATCGACTCGGAGGGCGCGCCCACGGCCCTGGACCGCTCCGTGGCCCAGCGGCGCATGCGCGAGTCGGTGCGTCGAGAGCGTCGCAAGGCCTCGCTGCAGCGGCGCGCGGGGGCGCCCGATCTGATCGTGGAGCGAGGCGTGCCCGGACTGCCCGAGGGCACGCGCTGGCAGCTGGCGCCTTCGGCGGATCGGCCGGGCCGGAGCACGCTGCTGCTGGCGACGGGCCGGGGGGCCGTGCGGCGCAACGACTTCGGCGTCCTGCACCTGGGCCGCTCGGGCCTGGCCTGGCACAACGGCGATCGCCTGGCGCTGGCGGCGGTGCGGCCCCTCGCGAGCGACCCCACGGGCATGGCGGTGGCGGGTCAACGCGTCGCCCTCCGCAGCAAGCAGTCCCTGTCCCGCACCGGCGAGTCGGTGGAGGGCCCCGGCTTCGGGCTGCGCGCCCTGGCTCCCTCGGAGGGGGCGCTGCGCGGGGACCTGGTGGTGCTGCATGCTGGCGACGTGCACGCTTTTGCCAGCCGTGGAGCGCCGCGCTGGCACCGCGACGTCGACGCCGCCCAGGACGCCGAGGGCCCCCGCATCGCCGTCGTGGCCCACGGCCAGGACGTGCAGGTGGCCGCAAACCGACCGGCGGCGCTGTGGACCCGTCGGGGGGAGCGCCTGCCCCTGTCCGGCGGGCCCCTGGACGCCGCGGACGAGCCCCTCGACGGCTTCACGCCCTGGCCCCCAGGGGCGCGCCTGGTGGTGGAGGGCGTGGACCTCCGGCTGCGCCGCCCCGGAGAGCAGGAGCCGCGGGAGCGCCCGGACTGGGCGAGCGCAGAGACGTCGACCGTCGACCTGGACCTGCAGGAGGCCGCGCGCTGGGCCCTGCGCTCGCAGCTGACCGAGCTGGAGTCCGGCGACACCGAGCTCCTGGCCGGCGCGCTGGTCGTGATGAACGCGCGCACCGGCGACGTCCTGGCCTGCGCCTCCGAGGAGCGCCCCGGCGCGGACCAGCGCTCGCGCCTGGTGCGGCCCTGCTGGCAGGACGGGGGCTTCCACCCGGGCTCCACCTTCAAGGTGGCGACGGCGGCGGCCGGCCTGGCGTCCCGCGACCCGGTCGTGCGCGCGATGCTCGACGGGGACCTGCCGGCCGGCCTGCGCAACGGAGGCCCACGCAGCACCCTGCGCGGCGCGGAGCTCCCGTCGGCCGACGGGACCGAGGGCCGCGTCCTGCGATCCCGGCTGCGCAACTTCAAGGACGGCCGGATGGCGACGGACACGGACCTGGAGGGCGCCCTGCGGACCTCCATGAACACCTGGTTCGGCTACCTGGGCCTGCTCATGCACCGGCCCAGCCGGGAGGGCTGGGGCACGGCCGCCATCGCCACCCAGGAGCAGCGGGACGCCGCCTGGCCCGTGGCTCGGGTGGCGCGCGCGGCGGGCTTCGGACGGCGCATCGACCTGGGCGGCTCGGAGGTCGGCACGGGCGGCGACGTCCCCGCGGGCGCC
>CALCXL010000055.1 GCA_937907595.1 uncultured Pseudomonadota bacterium | reverse complement strand
GCGTGTAGCCCTCGGGCACCCGCAGGCGGGACGCGACCGTCGTGGTGCCGTCCGTCGCCTCGCCCCACAGCAGGGTGAAGGAGCGGGCGCGGGTGGCGTCGTCGGGGCCCGCCGGGGCCGACTCGACCTTCTTCTGGGCCTGCGCCTTCACGAAGGACGACCCCATGAGCCCCGGCAGGAAGCCGCCCAGCCAGGCGCCGAAGACCACGCCCGCGGGCTGCTTGACGTAGACCTCGATGTTGGGGATGGCGGTCGAATGGAAGGCCGTCGACACGTCGCCCCAGGGGATCGACAGCGCGGAGGTGGGACCCCGCCCAAAGTCCACCTTGCGGCTGAGCTTGCCCATGCGCACCGGCGTGATCCGGCCGTCCCTGCGCACCGCGTTGGGCATGCCCAGGCCCTCCACCATCGTCGTCAGGGTGCCGTGCGACGTGCCCCCGCCGACGGGGGCGAAGGCCAGGGTGAGGTGGGTCGCGCCAGGCAGGCGGGTCTTGAGGTGCTGCGCCAGGCAGTCCGAGGGCACGACATCGAAGCCCACGCCCGGCAGGACCATGATCCCGGCCTCCTTGAAGGCGGCGTCGCGGGCGGCGCAGGCCTCGAAGATCGGGATCTCGCCGGTGATGTCCAGGTAGTGGGTCTTGGTGCGCAGGCAGGCGTCGACCATGGGCCGGGACGTGCGGGAGAAGGGGCCCGCGCAGTGCAGCACCACGTCGACGTCGGCCAGCCCGGCGTCCAGGGCGGCGGGGTCGTCCAGGCCGAAGACCCGACCGGGCAGGCCGCTGCGCTCCAGCAGGGGGGCGAGCTTGGCCTCGGAGCGGCCGGCCAGGATCGGCTTGAAGCCATGCTCGGCGCACAGCCGGACGATCAGCTCGCCGGTGTAGCCGTAGGCGCCGTAGATCAGGCAGCGGGACAGGTCGGTCATGGGGCACTCCGTGCGGCGGTCCGCCGACGTCAGCGTCGTTCGATCTCCGCCCGGCAGGCCAGGCAGAAGGGGGTCTCCGGCGATGCCTTGAGCCGCCGGAAGGCGATGGGCTCCTCGCAGGCGCGGCACAGCCCGTACTCGTCGCCCTCGGCCGCGACCAGCGCCTGCTTGATCTGGGACAGCTTCAGCTTGTTGCGCCGCTGCTGCTCCTTCGCCATCTCCTGCTGCTGCATGGCGTCCATGCGCGACAGGCGGCCGATGGGCTGATCCAGGTCCACGGTGTCCGTGCGGTCCGACGCGTTGGCGAGCTGCGCCTCCAGATCGGCCTGCAGGCGACGCAGGTCAGTCAGGAGCTCGTCGGTCTGCTCAGGGGTCAATTCGTCCATCGCGCGCAGGGTAGTCGCTGATCGGGGCTTCGGTGTGTGGGGTCGGCGCTGGTTTCCTCCGCCGGCCCGCCGCCGCTCAGCCGCGGTCGCGCCCCAGCGGCGGCGTCATGCGCGACGTCGCCACGGTGACCAGGGTGATCGTCGCCACGCGCCCCCACATCGCGCCCGAGCCGCCGCCCGCCGCGGTGGGGCCCGCGGTGTACAGCGTCCACCAGAAGTTCATGCCGACGTGGGCCGCGATGGGCACCCACAGGCTGCGGTCCCAGCGCGCGTAGAGCCACGCAAACCAGCAGCCGCCGGCCCCGGTCAGCAGGGCCGCGCCCCAGGCCTGGTCCAGGTGGCCGCCCAGCACCGCCATGGGCAGGTGGAAGGCGCCGAAGGCCGCGCCCGTGACCCCCATCGCCGCCACGAACGACCAGCGCGCCCGCCAGAAGAGCAGGCCGAACGCGAAGCCGCGGAAGCCGATCTCCTCCACCAGCCCGGCCCGCGCCGCCTTGCGCCACATCAAGCCGGCGTCGAAGACCGCCTCCTCGCCGCCCAGGGCCATGCCCACGCCCATCGCCAGGGAGCCGAGGAGGACGACCGCCACGCCCCGGCTGTGGAACCGGGTGAGGCCCAGCTCCTTCAGCACGTCGGTGCCGGCCACGATCGACGCGCCGGTCAGGGGCACGAGGAACCAGAGCAGCGACGCCACGACCGGCGGCAGGTCCAGGCCCAGGGGCTTCGCCATCACCAGGGCCAGCAGCGCCAGGAGGCCCAGGGCGACGATGCCGACGACGGCGGCGGGGGGGAGGGGCCTCTGCATCGGGGGAGCTTAGGGCAACCGGGAAGCCGGGAGGCCGCTGGGGTCCTGGGAGCGGAGAGCTACCGGGTCAGGGGCAAGAAGCCGCCGGCCGTCCACGCCGCGAAGGCCACGAGCAGGGGCACCGCCACGAACAGCCACTTGCTGTGCTCGGGCTTGCGGTAGGGCAGCACCGGCAGGGCCCCGAAGATCAGCCACAGCACCAGCTTGAGCATGACCCAGTGGGGGAAGCCGGCCTCTCCGCCCAGGAACCCGGCGGTGGCCGCCGCGCCCATGCCGCCCAGCAGGGACAGGAACATGGCGACGCCGTGCAGCGCCATCAGCTGCTTGCGCGCAGCACCGGCGGCCTCCTTCGTACCGCCCAGCCAGGCGTGAAAGGACATCCCGGCCACCGACATGCAGACGGCGACGACGCCGGCCAGGTGGATCATCTTGTAGAGCTTGTAGGACGGCATGGGAGGGGTCATAGCCGCAGTCGTGCGTCTAGGCCAGTCGGG
>CALCXL010000054.1 GCA_937907595.1 uncultured Pseudomonadota bacterium | reverse complement strand
ATCCAGGGTGGTGAAGACGGTGGCACCGACGACGCGATCGGGGTCGAAACCCTCGGCCACCAGCGTCGCGCGGAGCACCGCGAAGTCCTCCGCCGCGGCGGCGTCGGCCCCGTCGATGGCCTCGAACGCGGCATGGAAGGCCCGCGAGCGGCCCACGGGCTCGCCGCCGCGGTCCCGCAGGCCGTCGGTCAGCACCAGGGCGTACTGCGTGTCCGGGCGCCGCACGAAGCCCCACACGGGCATCGCCGTCAGCAGGTCGGGGGGCGTGAACTCGGTCTGGATGGAGGAGAAGCGCACCCGCAGGGGCATGCGCTCGCCGCGCTCGGGGGAGGCGGGGTCCACGTTGAGCAAGAAGACCGTCGCGTCCTCCTGCAGGGTGGGCGCGCCGTCGGCGGGCAGGGACGCGTCGTCGATGGGGCCGCCGAAGGGCACCACCACCCCGCCGCTCAGGCCCCAGCCACCCACCAGGCGGCGATCGGCCGCGCGCAGCCACTTGGACACCAGGGCGTCGGCGTCGCCGTTGGGCCAGTCCTCCAGGTTCCAGGTGCCGTCGTCCTGCAGGCGCAGGTCCGAGGGAAAGGCCAGATCCCAGAAGGCATCGGAGCCCGGATCGAAGGCCACGCGGGTGGCCCGGGCCACGAACTCCGGGGGCGGCTCCTCCGCGGTGGGGCAGGCGGTCAGGAGGAGGGCGGCGAGGAGGAGGGTGCGCATCCGCAGCACCCTAACCAAGATCGGGGGGCCCGGGAGGGGGCGAACGGGTCCCCTCCGGCGGGACGCGACGACGCCGGAGGAGACCCGCGGGGATCAGCCGAGCATCAGGTAGTGCGAGCGGCCCGCCCGGCTGAGCAGGAGCAGGGCGCGCGGCGTCTCCCCGCGGGCGTCCTTGAAGCTGCCCAGGTCGCTGACGCGGCGGCGGTTGACCTCCAGGATGACGTCGCCGGGGCGGATCCCGGCCTCCGCCGCGTCGCTGCCGGGCTCCACCCGCAACACGACCAGGCCGCGGTTGACGGAGTCGGGCACGTCGAAGCGGCGGCGGCTGGCGGCGTCCAGGGGGGCCAGCTCCAGGCCGGCCAGGGCCTCGCCCTCGACCGCTTCGTCCTCGGGGGCGAGGGAGGCGACGCCGTCCTCGGGCAGCACGCCCAGCGTGACCTTCGCGCTCTTGTCCTTGCCGCCGCGCACGTAGTCCACGCGCACGACCTTCCCCGCCGGGCTCAGGGCCACCCGGTTGCGGAGCTCCTGCACGGCCTCCACCGCCGCGCCCTCCAGCCGGGTGATCACGTCGCCGTTCTTGAGGCCGGCCTGCTCCGCCGGGCTGCCCGACATCACGTCGCCCACCAGCACGCCGCGGGCGCCGGGCTTCATGCCGAAGGCCTCGAGCATCTCCGGCTCCAGGTCCTGGATGGCCACGCCCAGCCAGCCTCGCTCCACCCGGCCGGTGGCCAGCAGGCTGTCCATGATCGGGCGGGCCATGGAGGTGGGGATGGCGAAGCCGATGCCCTGGTAGCCGCCGCTGCGCGACGCGATGGCGGTGTTGATGCCCACGAGCTCTCCCCGCAGGTTCACCAGCGCGCCGCCGCTGTTGCCGGGGTTGATGGCGGCGTCGGTCTGGATGAAGTCCTCGTAGTCGACGATGCCCACGCCTGATCGGCCCTGGGCGGAGACGATGCCCATGGTCACGGTGCCGTCCAGGCCGAAGGGGTTGCCCACGGCCAGCACCACCTCGCCCAGCCGGAGGGAGCTGCTGTCGCCCAGGCTCAAGGCGGGCAGATCGCCGAAGTCGCCCTGCAGGCGGATCACGGCCAGGTCCGAGCGCTTGTCCTTGCCCACCACCACGGCGTCGAACTCGCGGCCGTCGCTGAGCCGGACCTTGACCTCGTCGGCCCCGTCCACGACGTGGTTGTTGGTGAGCACCACGCCGTCGGCGCCCACGATCACCCCGCTGCCCATGCCCGAGGTCCGACGCTCCAGGGGCTCGTTCTCGCCTCCGCGCTCCCCGAAAAAGCGCTTGAAGAAGGGGTCGTTGTGCAGCGATCCCATGCCCTCGTCCAGGGTCTGGGTGCGGGCGGTGGCGATGTTGACCACCGAGGGCAGGACCGCCTCGGCCGTGTCCGAGATCAGGTTGAGGGAGCCGTTGTCCGAGGCCCCCGCCGACGCCGACGAGGGCGCCAGGAAGGGCAAGGCGCCGCCGACGTGGGCGGTGTCACCGGGCACGGGGAGCTGCGGGCTGCAGGTGAGCGCGACGCCGAGGAACAGCGCCCCGAAGCCGAAGACGGCGGGGCGGGAGCGAACCGCGGCGACCGCGCGCTGGGGGAGGTTTGGGGTCGGGTTGCTTTGCATGGCTCCTTCCTGGGGGATCGAGGTGGGTGCCGGCGCGGGGTCCGGGATGCTCGTGCAACCTGGGTCGGGCTCAGCGACCGTCAAGACCCCGGGTGGTCGACTCTTCTTCCCCGGATCGTCGGCCGACGATCGATTTCGCCCGGTTGGGGCGTCGGCGACTTGACCACATCGGTCAACAGGGCTACTCCACACGGCATGTCCACCCCCCCGATCCCCTCCGACCGACCCGACTCGGGCTCGACCCTCCCCGACCACGCCGCCGAATACGACGACCGGGGCCTGCCCATCGACCGCGTGGGCATCACGGACCTGCGCTACCCCGTGCAGGTGCTCGACCGCGCCCAGGGCATGCAGGCCACCGTGGCCCTGCTCAGCCTGTACGTGGGCCTGCCCCACCACTTCAAGGGCACGCACATGAGCCGCTTCGTGGAGATCCTCAACGAGGTCCGCGGCGAGCTCACCTTCCGCACCATGCCCGGCATCCTGGACGCGATCCGCCGGCGCCTGGAGGCCGACGACGCCTGGGTGGAGATGGACTTCCCGTACTTCGTCACCAAGAAGGCGCCCGTCTCCCGGGCGGAGTCGCTGATGGAGTACCGCGCCCGCTTCGTGGGCCACCGCGGGCCCGACGGCGCCGACTACACCCTGGGCGTGACGGTGCCGGTGAAGAGCCTGTGCCCCTGCAGCAAGGCGGTCAGCGACTACGGCGCGCACAACCAGCGCAGCCTGGTGCACATCGACGTGCGGGCCGGCGACTTCGTGTGGTTGGAGGACCTCATCGACGCGGCCGAGGCAAGCGCGTCGGCACCGCTGTACGCGCTGCTGAAGCGGGAGGACGAGAAGTTCGTCACCGAGCAGGCCTACGACAACCCCAAGTTCGTGGAGGACCTGGTCCGCGACACGGTGCTGGCGGTGATGAAGCTGCCCGACGTGCGGTGGTTGAAG
>CALCXL010000053.1 GCA_937907595.1 uncultured Pseudomonadota bacterium | reverse complement strand
CCGTACCAGGACGACGCCCGCGGCTACGGCGAGCTGGGCGTGGGCCTGCGCGTGCACCGGACCCCGCGGCCCTACCAGACCGAAGCCCTGGACGCCTGGAAGAAGGCCCGCGGGCGCGGCGTGGTGGTGCTGCCCACGGGCGCGGGAAAGAGCCACGTCGCCATGATGGCCATGGACGACAAGCGCCGGGACACCCTGGTGGTGGCGCCCACGTTGGACCTGGTGCGGCAGTGGTACGACCTGCTGACCCACAGCTTCGCGGTGCCGGTGGGCGTGGTGGGCGGCGGCGACCACAACGTGCAGCCGATCACGGTCACCACCTACGACTCGGCCTACATCCACATGGAGAGCCTGGGCCGGCGCTTCGGCATGGTCGTCTTCGACGAGGTGCACCACCTGCCCGGCGAGTCCTACTCCCTGGCCGCGCGCATGTGCCTGGCGCCCTACCGACTGGGCCTGAGCGCCACCCCCGATCGGCCCGACGGCCGCCACGAGCTCTTGGATCACCTGGTGGGCCCGCGGGTCTACGAGCAGGACATCGTGCGGCTGGCCGGCGACTTCCTGGCCGACTACGACGTGGAGCGCGTCGACGTCGACCTCAGCCCCGAGGAGCTGGAGGCCTACGGCGCCGCCCGCGCCATCTACCGGGAGTTCATCGTCTCCCAGGGCATCCGCCTGGGCGGGCCGAACGGCTGGGGCGAGTTCATCATGCGAAGCTCCGCCACCGCCGCCGGCCGCCGCGCCTTCAAGGCCTGGCACGAGCAGCGACGCATCGCCTTCGCCGCCCCCTCCAAGCTGGACTACCTGGAGCACCTGCTGCACCGGCACCGGCGCGACCGCTCGCTGATCTTCACGTCCAACAACGACGCCGCCTACGCCATCGCCCGCCGCTTCCTGGTGCCCGTCATCACCCACCAGACGAAGGTGACCGAGCGCAGCGAGATCCTGAAGGGCTTCACTGAGGGCCGCTGGCGCGCCGTGGTGACCAGCCGCGTGCTCAACGAAGGCGTCGACGTGCCCGAGGCCAACGTCGCGGTCGTCGTCTCCGGCTCCGGCACCGTGCGCGAGCACGTCCAGCGGTTGGGCCGCATCCTGCGCAAGAGCGGGGACAAGCGCGCCATCCTCTACGAGCTGGTGGCCGCCGGGACGTCCGAGGGGTTCACCAGCGACCGGAGAAGGCAACACATCGCCTACGGAGGCGAGCGTGCTGACGGCTGATCTGGTGCGGGCGAGGCCCCGCGGCGACGAGCTGGTCCTCAAGCCCCTGGACGCCAAGCAGCGCACGGCGGCGGTGGCGGTGTCGGCCGAATACATCGAGCGGCTGCAGGCCGCGGTGGGCAAGCCCCGCCTGGAGGTCCTGGCCAGCCTGGACGACCTGCCGGTGCCGGTGCGCAGCCGCATCCTGGCCGCGGGCCTGCGCAAGCTGCTGGACGACCGCTGCACCTGGGAGGCCGAGCCCGGGCCCGACCCCCTGGAGCTGCGCTCCCTGGTCTTCGAGGCCGCCGGCACCGCGCGGGCCGCCCTGGGGCCCGGGGAGATCCTGGATCGGGGCGTGGTGCTGGAGGCGGTCGGCGCCCAGCTGGAGCTCAGCGCCGACGAGCTGGACCGCCGTCTCTTCGGAGACCTCAAGGAGAACCAGCGGCTGACGGCGATGGAGCCGGTCGCCCCGGAGGTGCTGGTCGATCTCTGGACCGTCGGCCAGGGCCAGGCCGTGCTGCTGAAGGCCACCCGCGTGCGCGTCGACGTGCGCGCCCACCACCCCTCGGGCTACCGCGCGCTGTTCCGCAAGCTCAAGTTCCTGCGCCTGCTGCACTCCCTGCACCGCCGCGACGACGGCTCCTACCGCATCGTGCTCGACGGCCCCGCCAGCCTCTTCGGCCCCACGACGAAGTACGGGCTGCAGCTCGCCATGCTCTTGCCGGCCCTCAACGCCACCGGCCCCTGGGTGCTGGACGCCGACGTGCGCTGGGGCAAGGGCCGACGGGACCTGCACTTCGCGCTGGAGGGGGGGCCGCGGGGCCGCGCGGTGGAGGCCGCCTCGCGCCTGCCCGACGACGTGGCGGCGCTGCTCAAGAAGCTGGACTCGGCCAAGACGGAGTGGTCCGTCGCCCCGGCGAAGCGGATCCTGGAGCTGCCCGGCGTCGGCCTGTGCGTGCCGGACCTGCGCTTCAACCACCCCGACGGCCGCGAGGTCTTCCTGGAGGTCATGGGCTACTGGAGCCGCGACGCGGTGTGGAAGCGCGTGGAGCTGGTGGAGGCCGGGCTGCCCTTCCGCGTGGTCTTCGCCCTGTCCTCCCGCCTGCGGGTCAGCGAGGCCGCCCTGGACGGGGACCTGCCCGGCGCCCTGCACGTCTACAAGGGCGCGATGGCCGCCCGAGCCGTGCTGGCGTCGGTGGAATCCGCGTGAGGGCTCGCGGGTCCTGTCCTGGGGTGCGCCGTCGCCCGCTCCAGGATCCGCCCATGCCGCCCCGCCTTGCTTCCCTGCTGTCCGTCGCCCTGTTGCTCTCCTCCGCTCCGGCCTGGGCGGGGCCCTGCGGGGATCCGGGCGACGCCCTGCCGGCTCCCTACGACGCGCTGGTCCGGGGTGAGGCCGCGCTGGGATCGGGGGACGTCGACGGTGCGATCGTCGAGCTGGAGGCGGCGAAGGGTGTGCTGGCGGGACCGGCGTCGCGCCGTCGACTGCAGCTGCTGGGGCGCGCTCGGCTGGCGAAGGGGGAGGCGGACGCGATCCCGACCCTGAAGGCGGCGCTGCGCGACGTCGACGCTGCTGGCCACCGCGCCTCCCGCTGCGATGCCGACCCGGCCGAGACCCGGTGGTGGCTGGCGGAGGCGTCGACGGGGGCCGCGCAGTCCGCCCTCTGGCGGGAGCTCTGGACCCGCAACCCCACGTCCCCGCGCAGCGACGAGGCCCAGGCCCGGCTGGAGGCCGCCGACCCCTCCTTCGCCGCCGACCGGGAGCTGGTCCTCGCGCGCGCTGCGACCTTGGCGTCCATGCACCAGCACCGGGAGGCGCTGGCCCTGCTGGAGGCGCGGGTGCCCGACGACGGCAGCAAGGAGCACGCCCTGATGATGGCGCGGGCCCTGTTCCGGGCGAAGGACTACCCCCGCGCGGTCGACGCCTTGGGGGCCATCGAGCGGGCGCCCCTGCAGGACCGCTTCGACCGCGCCCTCGCCGCGTCGCGCACCGGGGACTACGCCGCCGCCGCGGTGCTGTATGGAGCGATCGTCGACGAGCACGCCGGCCAAAGCAGCCCCCCCGCCCTGGTGGACTCGGCCAGCTACAAGCTGGGCTACCTGCCCTACGACTCGGGGAGCCTGGGGGCCGGTCTGGCGGGCTTCAGGGCTCACTTGCAGCGCTTCCCGAAGTCGAAGCACAGCACCGAGGCGCTGTGGTTCGTGGGCTGGTCGCTGATCAAGCTGGATCGCCTGCCCGAGGCGCAGGAGGCGCTGGCCCGCCTCGTCCGGGAGCATCCCCGCTCCACCCTGGTGCCCGGGGCCCGCTACTGGAGCGCGCGCATCGTGGGCATGCTGGGCGCTCCGGCGGCGGAGGTGGCCGGGCTCGAACAGATCCTGGTGCAGCACGCCGACAGCTCCTACGCCTGGTGGGCCTCCCGCCGATTGGGCCGCACCTGGACGGCGCCCCAGGAGCCTGAAGCGTCGACGCCTCCGTCCCTCGACGAGGACCCGGCCCTGGCCCGCGGCCTGGCCCTGGAGGCGGCTGGACTGGACGACTGGGCGGCGGCGGAGTTCGCGGAGCTGACGGCGCAGGCGCAGAAGGCGGGGCGGGAGGCGACGCTCTACCTGGCCGAGCGCCTGGCCGCGGCGGGGCGGTGGGCCAGAGCGGCGTCCCTGGCCCGCCCCTGGTGCGGCGACCCCGAGCGGCGCCAGGACCTGCGGGCCCTGAGGCTCTGCTACCCCCGCCCCGAAGGCGACGTGGCCCGATCCGCGGCCCGGGCGGGCGGGCTGCCCGAGCACCTGCCCTTCGCGATAATGAAGGCGGAGAGCGGCTTCCAGCCGGGCATCACCTCCCCCGCGGGCGCGCGCGGGCTGATGCAGATGATGCCGACGCTGGGCGTGACCCGGTACGCCGCCCTGCACGACGGCGCGGTGCTGGACCCCGACGCGCTCTACGACCCCGCGGTCAACGCCGAGCTGGGGGTGAGCGAGCTGGTGGAGCTCCGCGCGCACCTGGTCGACGCCGGCGCCGACCCGGTCCTGCCCCTGGTCATCGCGGGCTACAACGGCGGCGAGGCCGCGGTGAGGCGTTGGCTGGCCGAGCAGCCCCAGCCCATCGAAGTCGACGGCTGGGCCGAGGACATCAGCTACTCGGAGACCCGCCGCTACGTCCGCCGCGTCCTGGGCGGGCTGCAGATCTACCGGACGGTGTACGGGGACTGATCGGGGCGACGACCTCAGCTCCGGTACAGCCCCCAGAAGTTCTCCTGCACGGCGTTCCAGGTGGTGCCGCTCATGCACTCCACCACGTACTCCGGGGAGGGGAACTGGCGCCGCAGGGCGGCCAGGGCGTCCTCCACCTCGTCGGGCTCCACGCGGCCCAGGTCGCCTTCCTGGGCGGGGCTCCCCACGCGGAAGCGCAGCAGGAAGGAGTGGCTCCAGGGGTGGTAGACGAAGAGGTAGTCGGTCATCGGCGGGGTCCCCAGAAGCGGTCGACGGCGCGTTGGCGATCGACATCCTACGCGGCCGGCCCCTCCCGCGAAACGCCCCCCATCCACGGCCGTCGACCCGATCGCCCCGCCGATCACCTGCCCGATCCGCCGGCGGATGGCCCTGCTACCATCGCCCCAGCATGTGGTTCATCGAACTGATTCAGGATTTCTGGTTCTTCCTGAAGGAGCGCAAGGCCTGGTGGATGACGCCCATCGTGGTGGTCCTCATCGTCCTGGTCGTGCTGATCCTCGTCGGGGAGAAGGCCGCCGTACTGCCCTTCATCTACACGCTCTTCTGAGCCCCGGAGGCGCCCCATGCCGCGACTTCTGCTCCTGCTCCTGCTCCTGGTCCCGCTGAGCCTCGTCGGCTGCCCCGAAGGCGATGACGACGACAGCGGCGGCGGGGACGACGACGACAGCGGCGTCGTGGACGACGACGACGCGGGCGACGACGACGACGCGGTGGACGACGACGACGCCGGGGACGACGACGACACCACCGGCGGCGACTTCGTGGACGCGACCATTCCCACCTTCGACAGCGGCTGCACGGGCAACCGCCTCAAGGTCATCCTGGGCAACGGCACCGAGCTCGCGGAGGTCGAGGGGCTGATCGAGAGCGCGTCCTTCGCCAACACCGCCAACGAGCAGGCCTTCCGCATTCGCGTGGGCGTGGGCACCGACGGCCCCGACGCGCTGTGGCTCCAGCTGGGCGGCGACCGCATCGGCCTGGCCGGCGGCGGCCCCTACACCCTGCCGGACAACAACAACGGCCCCATGGTCCTGGCGGCGACCGTCGGCGCGGACCTGGTGGGCGGGCCCGGCCCCATGGCCGGCGGCTTCGGCATGCCCCTCTTCGCGCACGCCGACGTGGGGGGCTCCGTGGAGTTCACGCAGAACCTGCCCGAGCCCGGCGTGCTGGTGGTCGGCGAGTTCAGCGGCATCCTGCAGGGCGGCACGCCCGATCTGAACAACCCCACCCAGGTGCGGCTGATCGGCGTCGCGGGCTGCTTCGAAGCCACGCTCCAACAACAAAACAACTGATCCGGCTCCTGTGAAGAAGATCGTCTCGATCTCCCTGGGCCCCAGCCGGCTGGACTACCAGTTCGAGGCGGAGCTCTGGGGCTCCCGCTTTCACATCCGCCGCGTGGGCTGCGACGGCGACACCGAGGCCGCGCGCCGCCTGGTGCGCGAGCACGACGGCCAGGTGGACTGCATCGCCCTGGGCGGCATGGCCATCTCCTTCCGGGTGGGCGACCGCAGCTGGCACCACCAGGAGACCTGGCGCATCGCCAGCGCCGCCCGCACCACGCCGGTGGTCGGAGGGCGCGCCCTCAAGCGCATCGTGGACCGCTGGGCCATCCGGGAGATCGCGCGGCAGCAGCCCGAGCTCTTCGACGGGGCCAACGTGCTCTTCCTGTCGGGCATCGCCAACTGGGACATCGTCGAGGTCATGCGGGAGTTCACCGACTCCATGACCTTCGCCGACCCCGTCCTGCACTACGGCGTGCCGGCGGTGTTGCCCGATCGCCGTCGGCTCCAGCAGTACGCCCGCGTGGCGATGCCGTTTCTGACCCGCCGGCCCTACGTCTCCTTCTTTCCCCGCAGCCGCGCCGCCGAGGGCATCCAACAGCGGGAGCTGCAGCGCTTCTTCCTGCAGGCCGACGTGGTGGTGGGCGACCTGCGCCTGCTGATGCACTACGCGCCCAAGGAGATGCCCCACAAGGTCGTCATCACCGACACCATCGACGACGAGGCCCTGGAGGTCTTTCGCAGCGCGGGGGTGGAGGTCCTGGGCACCACCACCCCGGAGGTCTTCCCCGGCCGCCGCGTGGACCTGCAGATCCTGCACGCGATGGCGGTGGCCCACCTGGCCAAGGATCCCCGGCAGATCGACGACCAGGACTACCTGGCCCTGGCCTCCTCCCTGTCGGCGCGCCCCCGCGTCATCCACCCCCAGGGCGCCGTGCGCCGCCGCAAGAAGTTCGCCTGGCTCTACTACCCGCCGGGCCGCCGCGACCTCTTTCGCTCCCCCCGCATGCGTTGGCTGCGCACCATGCCCGAGGAGGTGCAGGCCCTGGCCGAGCGCGCCGCCGCCCGCCTCCCGGTCACCGCGCACAGCCACGTGCGGGGCATCGTCAGCCCCACGGGGGAGGAGGCCGAAGGCTGGATCCTGCGCCTGCCCGCCACCGCCCAGCAGATCAGCGAGCGCGGCCCCGCCTACGCCCAGCGCCGCCTGCTGGAGGCCGCCCGGCTGGCCTC
>CALCXL010000052.1 GCA_937907595.1 uncultured Pseudomonadota bacterium | reverse complement strand
CGTCGTCGTCGTCCGCGATGTCGTCGTCGTCGTTGCGGGTCTCGGGGCAGCCCGAGAGCACGAGGCCCGACGTGAGGAGGAGCAGGAGAAGGCTGCGTTGCAGCGCGAGGAGCGAAAGGGGCATGGCGAACTCTCGGTGGCGACGGGGAGGGCGTCGCGGGGTCGTGGGCGGCGGAAGATCAGCGCTCAGGGGGCCCCTCCCGGGCCTCGCTGTTGAGCGTGAGGAGTCGATAGCGCGGATCGGGCCGCGATTGGGGGCTTGTTGCAGGCTGTGACAAAGCGTTCTTGGGGGCCGGGCGCCAGCGGCGATGGAAGCTCAGCCCGGAGCGCAGGTCGGCAGGGCCGTCGACGTCGGCGGGTGCACCACCTCCAGGTGGGGGGCCAGGCCCGAGGAGGCGGACCACCCGCCGGAGTCGTCGACGATCAGGGCCTCCACGCCGGGCAGGGACTCCACCAGGGCGAGGCCGCGCTCCTCACCCAGGATCATCAGGGCGGTGGAGAGCGCGTCGGCCAGCGTGGCCTCCGGGGCGACGACGGTGACGCTGCGCAGGCCCCGGGCCGGGCGGCCGGTGCGGGGGTCCAGGATGTGGTGGTAGAGCACGCCGTCCCGCACGAAGCAGCGCTCGTAGTCGCCCGACGTCGACACGCTGCCGTCCCGCACGGCCACCACCGCGAAGTAGTCCTCCGCCGTCCCCCGCGGGTCCCGGACGCCCACCCGCCAGGGCGTGCCCTCCTTGTCCCCGCCCGCCAGCACCTGCCCGCCGGCCGACAGCAGGAAGTCGCTTACCCCGCGCTCCCGCAGGGCCGCCGCGGCGCGGTCCAGGGCCCAACCCTTCGCCATGCCGCCCAGGCCCAGCTTCATGCCGGCGGGCAGGGCGACGGTGGAGGCCGAGGGATCGACGGTGACCTTGCGGTGGTCGATGCGGGCCACGCGGGCGGCGATCGCCTCGGGGGAGGGGACCTGGGGGTCCTCCGCGCGGAAGTCCCACAGGCCCCAGAGGGCGGCCCAGCTGACGTCGAAGGCGCCGTCGGTGATGCGCCCCAACTCCAGGCCCCGCTGCACCGCGGCCAGCAGGGCCGGGGGGACGGCCACCGGGGGGCCACCCGCTCCGGCGTTCACGGTCGCCAGGGGGCTGCCCGCCTTCCACTCGTTGAGCTCCTGCTCCACGCGGTCGAACTCGGCGAAGGCCGCGGCGCGGTGGACCTCCGCCTCCGCCGGCACCTGGACCGTGACCCAGGTCGCCATGGACGGCTGGCCCTGTTGGACGAAGCCGGCGAGCAGCAGGGGGGCCAGGAGGAGCTTGAGCGCGGGCACGGGGTCGTTCTACAGCGTTTGCAGGTACTGGATCAGGTCGTTGAGCTCCGCGGGGCTCAGGTGGCTGGTGCCGCCGTGGCTGTCGGGGATGCCGTCCAGCTCGTTGAAGCCGCGCTGGTGATCGGCCAGGGCGGGGTGCCCGGGCGTGGCCAGCACCTCCAGGAGGCCGCGCGCCCGGCCGTGGTGCAGCATGCCGTCGGCCCGGTCCCAGATCCCGCGCAGGGGAGTCACGCCGAAGGCGACGTCGCGCAGATCGTCGCAGGCCGAGGGGTCCTCCAGGCAGATCGCCGCCCCGCAGACCTCCGCGCAGCTGTCCTGGGCGGCGTCGGGGAACAGGTCCACGAAGCCCTGGGCGAAGAGGTCCAGGTTGCGGCCCTCCGCGTCGCGCAGCGGGGTGACCACGGGGCCCATGGAGGTCGGCGCGCCGCCCCCCTCGGCGCGGGAGAAGGAGGGCGCTGGGTGGCAGCCCGCGCAGCCGGTGGCCGGGCTCTCGAAGAACACCTTGCCCCGCTGCACGGCGCCCCGATCCCCGGGGTTCGGGTTGGGCAGCAGGCCCGGCTCCTGGAGCAGGAAGAGGCCCAATGCCTGCGTGATCCCGGCGAAGTCCAGGGGCAGGGGCAGGCGTTCGCCGGTCAGCACGTCCTCGAAGTACAGCCCGTCGCCGAAGGACTCGCTGCGGCCGATCAGGGCGTCGATGCGGGCCCGGTAGAAGGCGTCGCGGGTGGGCTCAGCGGCGGCGCGGGGGCGGGCCAGGGGGGAGTCGGCGGCGGGGCGGCGGGCCACGACGCCGTCGGGCGAGTCCGGGGCGGGCTGGAGCAGGCAGGCGGGCGGCGGGTCGGTGGCGCAGCCGGGCGGCGGGCCGTCGGGCCAGAGCGTGTAGTCCGAGCAGCAGAAGTTCTCGATGCGGGCCAGCTCGTTCATCACCGGCACGAAGTTGGTCTGGTCCATGGCCGCCTCGAAGAACCAGGGCCGGCTGTCCGCGGCGCCCCGGTAGGCCATGGTCTGCCGCAGGCCCACGCCGGGTCGGCGGGTCAGGGGCATGGAGAAGGCCTTGTCGATGTTGCCGCCTTCGCGGTGGCAGGCGTGGCAGCTCAGGTCGCCGTCGATGGAGAAGGGCGCGGTGACGAAGTTGAAGAGCTCGCCGATCTCCGCGTCGGTGGCGGGGAAGGGGCCGCCGGTCACGTCGCCCACCACGACCGTGTCCAGCAGCGCGCCGTCGGCGTCGAAGCGCCCGACCGTCTCCCCCAATCGGTGGGCCAGGGCCAGGCCACCGTCGGGCGTAGAGGCCAGGCCGTGGGGCTGGTGGCCGCCCGAGGGAAGCACCGGGCCGGGGCTCAGGGCGCCTGTCGCCGGGTCGATGTCGAAGCGCTGGATCTCGTTGGAGGCCGAGTAGCTGACCCACAGCCGGTCGCCGTCCACCAGCAGCTGCTCGGGCAGGGCGCCGCCCACGATCCAGGTGTCCGCGGGGGGCAGGAGATCGCCGCGACGCTCGCTGTGCTCGGGCCTCACGTCGCGGTAGTCCTCACAGCAGATCGTGTCCGACGTGTAGCGGTGCAGGGGCTCGCCGGTCGCCAGATCGAAGACCGCGAGCTCGTTCTGCAGGTCCGAGAAGTTGAGGTTGGGGGTGCCGTCGCCGGGCTGGCCGTCGCCGTCGGTGTCCGGGCCGGCGAAGGGCAGGTGGTGGGTGGAGGCGGA
>CALCXL010000051.1 GCA_937907595.1 uncultured Pseudomonadota bacterium | reverse complement strand
GCCCTCGGGCACCCTGGCCGCGGGGGTCCCGGCGGACCTCGTGCTGGTGGATCCCGACGCGCGCTTCCGGGTCACGGCCGGGAACACCTTCAGCAAGTGCTTCAACTCGCCCTTCGCAGGCTGGACGCTGCCCACGCGCGTGGCCAGGACCTTCGTGAACGGCCGCCCTCGGTTTGAGTGGGACGGCCGCAAGATGCGGGTGGGATAGGAGACCTTCTTGCGCATTCTGATCCTCGTCCTCCTGCTGGTGGGCTGCTCGCGCGCCGACGCGCCGGCGCCGCCCGTGACCCCGCTCGCGACGCCCACGCCGGCGCCGAGCCCCGCGGCGTCCCTGGACATGGAGGCGGCCCGGCAGGCCTTCCTGGACGTGATGCACGAGCGCCTGCTCGCCCTGGAGGAGGTGGAGCACGCCGTCGTCCGCGGGGACGTGGAGGCGGCTCGGGCGGCGGCCAGGGGCGTCAACATCGAGCAGCTGCGCCGGGATCTGCCCGCCGACTGGCAGCCCCGCGTGGACGCGCTGGTGTCCGCCCTGGCCCAGGTGGCGGCCGACGGCGACCTGGCTTCCGTGGCCCGGGGCGCGGCCCAGAGCGCGGCGGCCTGCGGTTCCTGCCACAAGCAGGCGGAGGCGGGCCTGACCTTCTCCCGCGCCGGACACCCCGGCCGCGAGCCCGGGGCGGTGGCCCACATGGCGCGTCACCGGGAGGCGGCGGCGCTGATGCGGGAGGCCCTGATCTCCGCGGACGACGCCCGCTGGAGCTCGGCCATGACCTGGCTGGCCCAGGGCCCCATGGAGGGCGAGGAGCTGCCCTCCGGGTACACGCTGGACGCCACGGCGCGCGAGTGGGAGGCGCGGGTGCACGCCCTGGCCGCGCAGGGGCAGGCGGCCCCCGACGCCGCGGCCCGGGCGGCGGTCTACGGAGACGCCCTGGTGGCCTGCGCCTCCTGCCACGAGCACACCGGGGGCGGCCCCTCGAAGTAGCCTCGCGACGGCGCCCTCGCTCGGTCTTCGTTGCCCGCCGCGAATGGGTCTGAGCGGCCCTTCGGCAAAAAGGGGGCTTGAACAAAGCCCCGAAATCCCTAGAATCCGCGCTCCGATTTCTCGGACGCCCCGCCGGCCACCCTGCCGGCGGGCACTTGCTTGGAGGCACGACGTGCTGCAGCGCTACCCAGTTACCCCCGCAGGGCACCTGCGGCTGAAGAAGGAGCTGCGGCAGCTCATCGAGGTGGAGCGGCCGGCGGTCGTCCTCGCCATCGAAGAAGCCCGCGCCCACGGCGACTTGAGCGAGAACGCCGAGTACGACTACGCCAAGGACAAGCAGGGCATGATCGAGGCGAAGATCCGCGATCTGGACGCCAAGCTGGGCATGGCGGAGGTCATCGACCCGGCCCAGCTCAAGGGCGACCGCGTGATGTTCGGCGCCACGGTCAAGCTCGAGGACATCGACACCGGCGACGAGCTGGAATACCAGCTGGTCGGGAGCTTCGAGTCGGACCTCAAGGTCAACCGGATCTCCATCGAGTCGCCCATCGGCCGCGCCCTCATGGGCAAGGAAGAGGACGACGAGGTCACGATCACCGTGCCCAAGGGCTCCCGCACCGTCGTGATCACGGGCGTCGAGTACAAGTGAGCTCGGCGGGCGACCCCGCGTCGCTCGCCACCCGGCCCCCCGCCCTGGTGCCTGTCTCCGCCCTCAAGGGGGTGGGGCCCCGTCGCGTCGCCGCCCTGGCCGCCGCCGGGCTGCACAGCGTCGCCGACGTCCTGCACCGGCTCCCGCGCGCCTACCAGGACCGCAGCGCCCGGACCTCCATCGCCGACCTCCGCCCCGGCCAGGACGCCGTGGTGGTGGGTCGGGTGCTCGGTCTCCGGGAGGGCCGGGGGGCGAAGCGCCGCTTCCTGGAGGTGGCGGTGGAGGACGGGACCGGCTCGCTCCTGGCCACCTGGTTCCAGCCGCCGCGCTGGCTGCGTGCGTCCTTCACCGTGGGCGCCGACGTGGTCCTGATGGGGCGGGTCGACGCGCGCTTCCCGCCCCTGCGCCTGGCCCAGCCCGAGTTCGAGGCGCCGGGGAAGGAGGGGCCGCACCGCGGCGGCGTGGTGCCCCTGTACGGCGTGCCCGACGGCTTCGGTCAGCGCTCCTGGCGCTCCCTGGTGGCCCAGGCCCTGGAGGCCTACGGCGGCGCGGCCCGGGACCCGGTGCCGCCGGAGCTTCGTGCGCGTGTTGGGCTGCCCGTGCGCGCGCAGGCCCTGCGCATCCTGCACTTCCCAGTGGACGCGGACGACGTCCCCGCGTTGCGCCGGGGGGATCACCCCGCCCAGCAGGCCCTGCTGTGGGAGGACCTCCTGGTGCTGCAGACAGCCCTGGCCCGGCGGCGCCTGGCGTGGCAGGCCCGGCCGGCGGAGCCCTGCGCCCCGGGGCCGATCCGCCGCGGGATCCTGCAGGCGCTGCCCTTCGCCCTCACCGCGGCCCAGCGCCGGGTGCTGGCGGAGATCGACGCCGATCTGGCCCGGCACCGCCCCATGCTGCGGCTGCTCCAGGGCGACGTGGGCTCGGGGAAGACCATCGTGACGATGCTGGCCGCCGCCGCGGTGATCGAGGGCGGACGGCAGGTGGCGGTCCTGGCCCCCACCGACGTGCTGGCCGAGCAGTGGGCGGCCCGGGCCCGGACCCGCTTCGGACCCGAGGGGGTGACGCTGCTCACCGGCTCCCTGGGCGCGGCCGAGCGGCGAGCGGCGGACGCAGCCGCGGCGGGGGGGACGCCCCTGGTCGTCGGCACCCACGCGCTGCTGAGCCAGGGCACCGCCTTCTGTGACCTGGGGCTCGTGATCGTGGACGAACAGCACCGCTTCGGCGTGTTCCAGCGCGCCCGGCTGCGGGCGAAGGGCCCCGAACCGCACCTGCTGGCCATGACGGCCACCCCGATCCCGCGCTCCCTCGCGCTCACGATCTACGGCGACCTGGACGCCTCGACCCTGGAGGAGGGCCCCGAGCGGGGCCCCCTGGTCACGGAGTTTGTGGAGGGCGCCCGCCGACCGGAGGTCTGGAACATCCTGCGCCGCGCTGCGCAGGCGGGGGGCCGGGCCTTCGTGGTCTGCCCGCGGGTGGAGGGGCCCGGCGCCGGGCGCGCGGCGGTGGACACGGCCGAGGAGCTGGCCGACGGCCCCCTGGAGGGCATCGCCCTGGGGGTCCTGCACGGGCGCATGCCGGCCTCGGCGAAGACCGCGGTGCTCGATCGCTTTCGCGCCGGCGCGATCCGCGTGCTGGTCACGACGACCGTGATCGAGGTCGGCGTCGACGTGCCCGAGGCCACCCTGGTGGTGATCGAGGACGCCCACCGCTTCGGCCTGGCGCAGCTCCACCAGCTCCGCGGTCGCGTGGGCCGCAGCGAGCGCGGGGGCCGGTGCCTGCTGGTGGGGGATCCGCACCCCCGGCTGGATCTCCTGGTGGACTGCGCCGACGGCTTCGCCCTGGCAGAGGCGGATCTGGCCCTGCGCGGCCCGGGCGATCTGGTGGGGGCGCGGCAGGCAGGGGCGCCGGCCTTCGCGCTCTGCACCAGCCCCCGCTTCGTCGATCTGCTGCGTTCGGCTCGCCGGGAAGCTGCGGTCCTGGCCGCTCGCTCCGACTGGGCGGAGGCCCCCGAACTCGACGTCCTGCGCGCCGCGGTGGATGCCCGCCTGCCCCGCGCGGATGTGCTCCAGGGGGGCTGAAGCCGCGCTCCGTCGCCAGGATCGTGGCCCCGCCGCCCGCGCCCACCGCACCCCCCAGGCCCGCTGATCTGCCCGATCCCGGGTCGCCCCGCCCCCTCCGAACGTGGGCGGGCGGCCTCATGCCCTTCGCCCTGGGCGCCGGCCGATGGCAGACTGCACCAACGCGCGGTCGGGGGGCCGCGCGCGAAAGGGCTGTTGGCGATGCGAAGCTGGATGACGCTGTTGCTGTGCGCGCTGTGGACGCTCTCCCTGACCGGCTGTCCCGAAGACACCACCGGCGACGACGACGACTCCTCCGCGTTGGACGACGACGACACGTCGGACGACGACGACGACTCGGCCGACGACGACGACTCCCAGGCGGACGACCAGGACGGCGACGGCGTGGGATCCGACCTGGACTGCGACGACGCCGATCCCGCGAACTTCCCCGGCAACCCCGAGATCTGCGACGGGCAGGACAACGACTGCGACGGGTACCTGGGCGCCGAGGAGACGGACGACGACGGCGATCAGGTGAGCGAGTGCGACGGCGACTGCAACGACGCCGAGGGCTGGAACCGGCCCAACAACGCCGAGTCCTGCGACGGCCGGGACAACGACTGCGACGGCTTGCTGGGCGCGGTGGAGATCGACGACGACGGCGACGGCTTCACGGAGTGCCAGGGGGACTGCGCCGACGACGAGCCGGCCACCTTCCCCGGAAACGCCGAGGTCTGCGACGGCCTGGACAACGACTGCGACGGAGCGCTGGGCGCCATCGAGTTCGACAACGACGGCGACGGCTCCACGGTCTGCGACGCCCAGCCCGACTGCGACGACGCCGACGACAACAACTTCCCGGGCAACCCCGAGATCTGCGACGGCCTGGACAACGACTGCGACGGCGAGCCCAGCGTCGAGGAGGAGGACGACGACCACGACGGGGTCACCGAGTGCGACGGCGACTGCGACGACGCCGACGTCACCCGCTTCCCCGGAGCCATCGAGGTCTGCGGAGGCGCGGACGAGGACTGCAACGGCGAGCTGAGCCCCCAGGAGGAGGACGACGACAACGACGGCGTCACCGAGTGCGACGGCGACTGCGACGACGTGGACCCCTCGCTCTTCCCCGGCAACCCGGAGATCTGCAACAGCCGGGACGACGACTGCGACGGGCTGCTGGGCGACCAGGAGATCGACGACGACGGCGACCTGATCAGCGAGTGCCTGGGCGACTGCGACGACAACAACATCGACGTCTTCCCGGGCCACGTGGAGGCCTGCAACGGCGTCGACGACGACTGCGACGGCGTGCTCAGCCCCGAGGAGAGCGACGGCGACGGCGACGGCGTGACCGTCTGCGGCAACGACTGCGACGACGCCGACCCCGTGCGCTACCCCGGCGCGGTCGAGCTCTGCGACGACATCGACAACGACTGCGACGGCGCGTTGGGCGGGGACGAGATCGACGACGACGCCGACGGCTCCACCGAGTGCGCCGGCGACTGCGACGACGCCAACCCCAGCACCGGCCCCTTCGCGGTGGAGCTCTGCGACGGCTTTGACAACGACTGCGACGGCGCCGTGCCCGGCGACGAGCTCGACGGCGACCTGGACGGGCAGCTGGTCTGCGAGGGCGACTGCGACGACGGCGATCCCAACAACTTCGGCGGCAACCCCGAGTCCTGCGACGGGGTCGACAACAACTGCGACGGGCAGACGATCTCCACCTCCTTCGAGTACCCCGGCCAGGACGCGGAGCTGCGCGACGGCACCGGCGGAGCCGTGGACCTGGACGTCTTCACGGTGGCGTTCGACTCCACGATCCAACGCCTGGACGTGTACCTGGGCGACGACGACGCCGACGCCTCGGTCACGGCCGGGGTCTGGACCCGCTCAACCCCCTCGGACCCCTGGGTCCTGCTGGCCAGCGCGCCGGTGGGCTCCACGCGAACCCCCTCCGCTGCCAGCAGCTGCA
>CALCXL010000050.1 GCA_937907595.1 uncultured Pseudomonadota bacterium | reverse complement strand
ACCCCGGCCCCGATCCGCCGAACGGTGGCGACCGTCGACGTCGAAGTGTCCGCCGCCGAGGGCACGGAGGACGAGGACGTGGAGACCATCCGCCGGGGCCTCAAGCGCTACCGGGGCCAGTTCAGGCGCTGCCTGGACGACCAGCTCGAGATCCAGGAGCGGATTGGGGGGCCGATGGACCGGGGCGGACAGCTCCGGGTGCGCCTGGACGTCTCCGGTGGCCGGGCGAATGGAGCGTCGACGGTCCTCGAGGACACCATCGACGACCCCGCCGTCACCGAGTGCGTCACCCGGAGGCTGCGCCGCGTCCGCTTCGTCCCCGCACCAACGGACGACGTGGAGATCGAGGCGACGTTCACGTTCTCGACCGACCTGGAGCGGCTGGTTCCCCGCGGCTCCGCTCGGCCCACGTCTCCCCCCAACCCCGACAAGGCCCCATGACCACCGAAGAACTCATCGGCACCACGGTCCTGATCCTCGGCGCCTGCTTCCCGCCGGCGATGATCCTCTGGCTCATCCAGCGGGCCCGAGCTGCGGTGCGCAGCTGGGCCGAGCGACAGGAGCTGAAGCTGCACAAGCTCAGCCTGCGCCTGGCCCGCCGCGGCCCCTTCCTCTGGGGCACCAGCCGCGCCCAGCACGTGTTCCGCGTCGTCGCCACCGACCCCCAGGGCCAGCGACGCTCGGGCTTCGTGCGCGTCGGCGACACCTGGCGGGGCGTGCTGACGCCCAGGATCGAAGTGCGGTGGGACCAGACATCCTGACCGCAGTCGTCCGCCTGCCTCCGCCCTCGCCGTAGAGCCAGCCAGAAGGTCGCCAGAAGGTCGCGTGATCGCGCCGTCCTGCCAGGGCGACCCCGACTGCAGCGATCACATCACGGTGCAACTGGTCTCGGCGATCGCCCCGCGGTGAGCCCAGCGGGCTGACCAGAGCGCTCAGCCGTCGAAGCTCTGCTCCAGCAGCTCGAACTCGGCGACGTCCAGGTAGGTCCCTTCGAACTGCTCGCAGGTCCGGCTGACCAGGGTCCGGGCGCCCTCCACGACCCCCGTGGACTCGGGCACGGGCACGAGGTCGCCGTTGTCGTCGACCCCCTCGGCGCCGTGGCAGATCCGGGCCAGCACGGCGTCGCCGGCGTCCAGCTCCTCGCGGCAGCTGCCGTAGAAGTCGATGTCGCTGCGGTAGAGGATCGGCACGTAGTCGAAGTAGGAGGCGCCGGGCTGGAACGCGAAGAGCGTGGGCTGGCTCAGGGCCAACGACGGCGTGCAGGCCTCCGGGGAGGGGGCGCTGCCGCAGGTCCGCATGCACTGGGTCTCCTGGCCGGTGAAGACGTCCTCCACGACATCGTCCACGAGGAGCTGGAAGTCGTGCACCAGGGAGCCGGCGATCATCTCGACCAGGACCACCCGGTCCTGGGGGTTGAGCACGGTCCACTCGCTCTCGGGATCCGTGGGGCAACCCACGATCAGCAGGGTGAAGAGGGAGAGCAGGGCGAAGCGGGGATAACTCATGGCGGCCTCCATGAGCGTGGACTGGTGCAAGGGCCGGGCGAAGGCGGCAGGGCGGGGATCTGCCCGGGGGAAGCGCGGTCGACGAGCCCAAGCGGGCGATCAGCCGGCCGGGGCCTTCTCCCGTGCGGCGACGGCGTTGAAGATGCCCAGGCCGACGTAGACGTTGAGCAGCAGGAACATGTGGGTGCCGCCGGGCAGGCCCACGGCGAGCTCCAGCAGGCCCATGGCGATGTTCCCGTAGAAGAGGACCATGCCCCAGCGGGTCTTGAACTTCTTGAAGGACTGGAAGGGGATGCGGCTGACCATCAGCGCCGCCGCGAACAGGAGGATCGGCGCCACCACCAGGGGCTGCTGCAGCGGTTCCAGGTCCCACTCCTCCACCATCATCACGAAGGAGGCCAGGATCAGCGCGCCGGCGGGGATCGGCAGGCCCTCAAAGCGGTCCACCGCCGCGCCCTCGGCCGCTGCGACGTTGAAGCGAGCCAGGCGCAGGGCGCCGCAGACCACGAAGACGAACGCGATGAGCGCGCCGGGATCGACGTCCCCCGCCGTGCCCCCCAGCCCCCAGACGTAGGCCAGGTAAGCGGGGGCGACGCCGAAGGAGACGACGTCGGCCAGGGAGTCCAGCGCGGCGCCGAACTCGGACGTGGTGCCGGTCATGCGGGCCACGCGGCCGTCGACCATGTCGCAGATGCCGGCCAGGATCAGGGCCACGCCCGCGGCGTAGGGGTGGTCGGGGGCCCAGATCAGGCAGAGAAAACCGAAGAACACCCCGGTCAGCGTGACAGCCTGGGGCAGGGCAGCGAGCCACTTCGGCGGTGGGGTGTCGGGCACGGGTCGATGGTAGCGAACCCGGCGGGGGGACGGGTGGATCCTGCGCCCAACGGCGGCGAGTCGGTGGCCGCGCGGGGCGGCCCGAGCGATCAGTGCAGGATCAGCTCGCCGAACTCGTCGACCGGCGGCGCCACCATCAGGCCCTCGCCGTCCCAGCCGTCGGCCGGGGCCAGGGGAACCGACGCCAGCAGGACGCGCTCCCGCTCCTCCATCGCCGCCATCTGGCGGTGGAACTTGCGGCGCTGACGCCAGGCGGCGATGAGGAAGATCACGCTCGCCAGCCCCCAGACCGCGCCGGAGCTGCCGATCACGGGGATGAGGGCGTGCCAGAAGGTGATGCGCCCCCGCCAGGTCTCCTCCAGCGCCTCCAGGTCCTCGCCGGTGGCCGCGATCAGCGCCGCGTCCAGGGTGTCGCCCTGGGACAGGCGATCGATGAGCGTCGGCAGCGCGGCGTCGTCGCGGTTGGACAGGAAGGAGACGAAGTCCGTCGACT
>CALCXL010000049.1 GCA_937907595.1 uncultured Pseudomonadota bacterium | reverse complement strand
CGCGCTCCTGGCCGACGCCCAGGCCCGGGCGGCGGCGATCGCCACCAAGTGACAGCCCGCACCGCCGCGGTCGCGCTGACCGGCCTGCTGGTCGGCGGCTGCGCGGCCGGGGACGCGTCCCTCCGCGAGCCCCAGCTGACCCACCCGCCGCGCACAGCGGCGTGGCTGGGAGAGGTGGAAGAGGGGCAGGGGACCGCCACGGCGGTCGAGCGCCAGTACGACGGCGCCTTCCGGCTCCCGCTCAGCGACGACTGGGCCTGGGAGATGCCGGATCAGGGCCGCTGGGAGCTGTCCCGGCTGGAGTTGAACACCCCCCTCATCGACGGCGACCGGGTCCTGGTGGGCAACAGCCGCACCCCCGGCCTGTTCGTGCTGGACCGGAGCTCGGGGCTGGTCCGCCAGCGCATCGACACCCCCGGCCCCGTGCAGGCGGCCCCGCTGCGCCTGGACGACGGCTGGTTGGTGGTGGACTCCTTCGGCACGCTGCTGCGCCTGGACCACGACTTCAAGGCGGTCTGGCCGGAGCCTCACCAGCTCAACGCCACCGTGTACCGGGCGCCGGCCCTCGCCGGGGATCTGATCATCGTGGGCACCGCATCGGACACGGTGGTGGCGGTGGGGCTCGACGACGGCGCGTGGCGCTGGAGCTACAAGCGCGACGTGCCCCGGACGTCCACGGATCTGGCGATCCTGGGGGCGCCCACACCGACGATCTCCGGGGACACCGTGATGACCGGCTTCGCCGACGGCTCGATTGTGGGCCTGGATCTGGCGACGGGCGGTCTGCGCTGGGACGCGGAGGTCGGCGTCGGCAAGTTCCCGGACGTGCAGGCGGAGGTCCTGGTCCACGGAGACACGATCCTCGCCGCCGGCTTCGGTGGCCCGGTGGTGGCCCTGGACGCGCGGACCCGCGCGATCCGCTGGCAGGCTGACACCGCGGGCGCGAGCTCCAGCATGGTGCTGGTCTCAGGCTTGCTCTACACCTCGGACTCACGCGGGCGCGTGCAGGCCCTGGACGCGGACACCGGCAACATCGAGTGGACCTGGGAGCTGAACGACCGCCAGTTCGGACCGCCGGTGCGCGCTGGAGGCTGGATCCTGGTGGGGGACGTCGCCGGCACGCTGTACGCGCTGGATCGCTTTGAGGGCACCTTGGCCTGGAAGTACAACCCCGAGGACGGCACCCACATCGCCGGGATCGCGGCGGGGGTCGCGGTCGAGGGCCGTCAGCTCCTGGTCCCGACCGCCGCGGGGCGCTTGCTGTCCCTGGTGGGCGACGTCGGCGTGAGCCAGGACCTGGCCGAGGAGCCGCGCCACCGCCGGGACCGCGTCCTCGGCTGGTAGAGGCGACGGCGCTCAAAGCCGGCACGGGTCGGCCCCAGGTCCCGCCCGCTGGAGGTCGTCGACGTTGCACCTGGGTGCCGCCGGCTTGAGATCGACGGCGTCGAACCCCCACGCGCATGCGGATCAACGCGACGACCGTCGACGCCAGGCTCAGACCGCTCGGCCGAGATGCTCGCACCAGGGGCTCGCGCCCCCCTCCCGTCGCCCACATTCAACGTCGCATAACGTATATTATGTAAACTTATGGAGGGCGAAGAGAGGGATGGAGGCTCCGTCGCCCCAAACCAGAGAGGCCCCGCCGCATCGCTGCGACGGGGCCTCTGATTCTGGTGGAGCATGGGGGGATCGAACCCCCGACCTCAGCAATGCGAATGCTGCGCTCTCCCAACTGAGCTAATGCCCCAGGAGCTGGTCTCCCAGCAGCCGCCTCGACGGCCGGCGGCGTATATAGCGCCCGGGCGGCGGACGTGTCAATCCGCGGGCTGCGCCTACTGCATGCGCCGATACACGCCGACCACCACACCGACGATGTTGACCTCACGGAACTCCCGCGAGTGCACGTAGATGGGCTGCATGGTGTCGTTCGCCGGCTGCAGGCGGATCTGGTCGCCCTCCCGGAAGAAGCGCTTCACGGTGGACTCACCGTCCACCATCACCACCGCGATGTCCCCGTCGCGCACCGCCAGCGACTTCTGCACGAAGATGTAGTCCCCGGGCATGATCCCGTCGTTGATCATCGACTCGCCGAAGATGCGGAGCGCGAAGACCCGCCCACCCCCCGGGATCATGCAGGAGTCCACCCGCAGGGTCTCTTCGCGGTGCTCCTCCGCCAGCGCCGGCATGCCGGCGGCCACCTGGCCGTAGACCCCGATCTCCACGATGTCCCCATCGCCGAAGTCCTCGAAGCCCGGGTCCTGCTCGGCGACGCCCAGGTCGGTCAACGCCAACGGCGTCAGCACGACCGCTCGGGCCAACGCGCCCTTGCCCGCCGCCCCGATCCGCTCGAGGTACCCCTTGCGGAGCAAGGCCTTGACGTGGTCGCTGACGCCGTTGGTGGAGCGGATCCCCATGGCGTCTCCGATCTCTCGGTACGAGGGCGTGACGCCGTCGCTCTGCTGACGCTCGTGGATGTACTCCAGGATGGTTCGCTGGCGGTCGGACAAACCTCGCATGATGGCTCCCTCAGGTGCGGCGGTGCTCGGTGCGCTGGGTCTGGCTGTTTGTTCAACCATGAACAAATGTACAGCGTGTCCAGCAGGGCGTCAACGGGGTCCTTCGTGCCTTCCGTGGTAGTCTTTTCGGCCGGAGTCGCCCTCCCTGCATGTCGATCGTTTCGCGCTCACCACCGCCCCCCGGTGCCGGTTTCCGCCTCGACCTCACCCCCTTCGGCCGCAAGCTTCTCGGCTTGTACGCGGGGCTCTGGGCGGCGTTGCTGTTGTATTCGCGGCTCCTCCCGGACTCCTTGGGCCTGCCGCGGCGCGTCAGCGTGTCCCGGGGACCCGCAGGTTTCGAGGTCGCGACCTCCTTCGATCTGGCCGGCTCCCTGGCCCTGCACGCTCCGGGCGCCGGGCTCGGCGACGGCGTCGGCTTTCAGTGGTGGCAGCTGCTCACCGCGCCCTTCTTCACCCCGCCCGGCCAGTTCTCGACGCTGGTCCTGGGCGTCCTGGGCTTCATCTTCTTCGCCGCGCCGGTGGAGCGTTTCCTGGGCAAGCGGGGCTTCTTGACGCTCTGGGCCGTGGCGCTCGCCGGCGGGGTGCTGGGGGCCTGCCTCGCGGGGCCCATCGTCCACCCGACCCAGGCGCACCACGGCATCGGCCCGGCGGTGCTGGCCGTGATGGTCGTGCACTGCCTGATCACGCCGAACGCGATCATCCCGTTCTTCCTGGTGCTGCAGGTCCGTATGAAGTGGGTGGCCGTCGGGATCGCGGTGCTGGTGGGGGTGCGCGCGCTGTCGTTGACCGCGCCGTTGGGCGGTGGTCCGGTGGTCGGTGGGTACGAGGCGGGCGGCGTGCTGGCGGGCTGGCTGTGGTGGCAGTACGGACGCGACCTGGACCTGCGACGGCTGCGTCGACGACGTCGGGCCAAGGCGCTGCTGCGGGTGGCGGTGGACGAGGCCCTCAAGCCCGAGCCCGACGACGGTCCGGTGTTCCATTGAGGGGGGCGCATCATGGCCAGCGGTGACTGGGGCGGACCCCGCATCGGAAACATGATCCTGGGACCCCAGCGCACGCCCCGGGTGATGCGCGAGGTGTTGATCGTGACCGCGGTGGCCTTCGTGCTTCAGGCGGTGCTCGGCCTCGTCTTCCGCGCGGCCCCAGGGGAACTCCCCACGCTGGTGCGCTACGCGGGACTGGTCCCGTCGAAGTTCTTCTCGGGCATGCTCTGGCAGCCGTTGACGTCGCTGCTGCTGCACGGCGACCTCTCGCATCTGCTCGGCAACCTCTTCTTCTTGTGGATGTTCGGCTCCCCGGTGGCCGAGGCCCTGGGCCGCCGCCGCTTCCTGGAGCTCTACGTGGGCGGCGGGTTCGTGGGCGGCGTGCTGGTCTGCGTGGCGGCGTTGCTCCTGCACGGGCTGGGCATCGCGCCGGCCTGGCTCTCCTGGACCAACCCCACGATCGGGGCTTCGGGCGCCGTGTTCTCGGTGGTCGCGGTCTACTGTTTCTCGTTCCCCGATCGCACCATCAACCTGCTGTTCGTACCGCTGGTCTTCACCGCCCGCTGGTTGCTGCCCCTGGAGTTCCTCACCGAGTTCGGCTTCGCGGCGGGCACCGTCAACCACGCCTCGCACCTGGCGGGGGCGCTGGTCGGCTGGCTCTGGCTGCGGTGGCTCCAGCGCTCCCCTCCCCCACCCCGTCCCGACGCGCGGCCCTCCCACCTGCGGGTGGTGCGGACCGAGGACGACGGGCCCCTGTTCCACTGAACGGGCTCCCCAACCGCGCTCGCGCTCCGGCGTCGACGTGAGGGGTCCGCTGCTCCGGGCCGCCGTCGCCGCCGTGGCCCTGGTCCTGTTGGCCGGCGCGAGCCTGCGCTTCGGCCGGGAGGTGGACGCGGGCAGCACAAGCCCCGCGGACTGCCTGCGACGGGAACCACTGTGCGTCGGCGAGACCATCGAACTGGGCTACGTCCGGGTGCTGGCCGTGACCGGCGGGGTGGTGGAGGTGCGGCAGAGCGCGGGGCGGCTCCGGTTGCACGGGCTGCCGGTGCAGGGACTGCGGCCCGGGGTCGACGAGGTCAGCGTACTGGCCACCTGGCAGGGGGGCGGCGACCTGGCCGTACAGCGCTGGCTGCACCACCCCCACCGCTGGATGAAGAAGTTCGTGAGCGGGATGGCGGTGCTGTTGTGGTTCGGGGCCCTGGTGCGTCGACGTGGCTGACCTGGTCACGCACCTGCTGGTGAACCAGTTGCTGGGACAGGAGCGCCTGAGCGGGGCCGCGCTGCGCTGGTTCGTCGCGGGCGCGTTGCTCCCCGATCTGGCCTCTCGGGTGCCCCGCATGGTGCTGAAGGCGGCCATGGGCCAGGGCTGGGTGGACTCGGGGCCGACCTCGCGGGCGATCCTGTTCGGGCTCGACGTGCCGCACATGCCGATCGGCTTCGCCCTGGTCTGCGTCGCGGCGGCCGCGCTTGCGCCGGTGTCCTGGCTGCCCGGGGGTCGCCGGCGGCGCGCGGGGGGGTGGCTGCTGGCCGGTGGGGGAGCGCACCTGCTGCTGGACCTGCTCCAGGAGCACATCACGCCCGCCTACGCGTACCTCTGGCCCTTGAGCGACGCGCGCTGGGAGCTGGGCTGGACGTCGACTGAGGCCTCGCTGGTGGCGATCCCCTTCCTGGCCCTGGCGGTCTGGCTGCGACGCCCCAAAGCGAGGCGGGCGGCCCCCGTCACCGAGGACCGCCCGCCCGCTCCATGACCGACTTCAGCGGTGCGCGATCCGGCCACTCCGTCCGTGGCGGCCGCTGCGCCGATCGGACCGGTGGTGGCGATAGGAGCCCCAGCGACCGTCCCGCATGGCGATCTGGGGGCTCACGCTGGCGCCCACGATGGGCTCGAGCCAGGCCACCGACGTGCTCACCAGGTTGGAGCGCCGGCCATCAGCGCGGAGGGTGACCTCCACCCGTCCCAGGGCCAGGCCCGGGGCGATGACGCGGTCCCCAGCCGCGATCCAGCCCAGGTCCTGACCGTCGGCCCAGGCCCGCACGGCGACGCGGTTGGGGTTGTGCACGGTCAGCGACGCGGTGCGCGGCAGCTCGATGGTCCAGCGGGACGGGCTCCAGGGGCTGGCCAGCAGCGCGACGGAGTCCACGTGCTGCCCGGCGAAGCTCGCCTGCAGGCTGCGCTTGCCCGAGGCCACCTGGATGCGCTCGGTACGACCCGGGGCCACCGATCGCAGGTCCTGGCCGGTGGTGCTGTCCAGCAACCGCAGAGGGACGCGGCCCGGGTTGTGCACGTCGACCCAGGCCACCGGCGGGGCCACGACCTGGACCTTCTGGCGGGACAGGCCGCGGGCGTCGCTGCGCAGGGAGAGCACCGTCGTGCCGTTCGGGGCCAGGACCTGGAGGTAGGCGCCGGTGGGTACCAGCGAAGCGAAGGCCTGGTGGGGCGCGATCACGGTGACCTGTCGACCGTCGATGCGCAGGGTCATGGGCTCCACCCAGGTGTTGTCTACCGCGACGATGCCCTGGTTCTGGTACCCGACGTCGACGACCGTGTCCCCCCGTCCCCGCACGTAGACCGTCTGGAGGCTGGTGGTGACGCTCAGGCCGGCGCGCCGCCGCACGAACCGGGTCTCCACCTCGTGGCGACCGCGGCTCAGGGGTCCGACCCTCAGCTGCTCGCCGGGGGCGACGGAGCCCACGTCCGCCCCATCGAGCAGGACCTGGAGGGGGCGCTGGTTCGGGTTGC